>JAGNPA010000028.1 GCA_017989885.1 Aquabacterium sp. | reverse complement strand
ACTTTCCGATACAAAACCGCGTGAAGATTTCCCCCAGCAGGTCATCGGCCGAGAAGGCCCCGGTGATGGTGCCCAGGGCGTTGTGCGTCAGGCGCAACTCTTCGGCCAGCAGGTCCAGCGCGCCATCGTTCAAGGCCGCATGGGCCTGCGCAGCCTCCAGGTGTGCCCGTGCGGTGCGCAGCGCCTGCACATGGCGCTGGCGCGCGATGAACACCCCCTCCGGCGCCGCCTGCCAGCCTGCAATGTCGAGCAGGGTCTGGCGCAAGGCCTGCAGCCCGTCGCCGGTTTTCGCCGACAAGGCCAGCACCGGACCTGCGGGCTGCGCACCGGCCTGCAGCGCGGCACGCAAAGTGCCCGCATCGGCCTTGTTGAACACATGCACCACCGGCACGCCCTCGGGCAGACGGGTCGCGATGTCGGCATCGGCCTGGGCGTAGGCGCCCTCCTCCACCCGCGTGAGGTCGTGCAGGAACAGCACCGCATCGGCCTGGGCGATCGCCTCCCAGCTGCGCGCCATGCCGATGCGCTCGACCTCGTCGGACGCCTCGTGCGCGGCGCGCAGGCCCGCCGTGTCGATCACATGCAGGGGCACGCCCTCGATCTGGATGGTCTCGCTGACCTTGTCGCGCGTGGTGCCGGCAATCGGCGTGACGATGGCCAGCTCGGCCCCCGCCAGCGCGTTGAGCAACGAGCTCTTGCCCGCATTGGGCTGGCCGGCCAGCACCACCTGCAGGCCCTCGCGCAGCAAGGCGCCCTGACGGGCTTGCGTCAGGACGGCGTCCAGGGTCTCGGCCACGCCGTCGAGCTTGCCGCGCGCGTTGGCCTTTTCCAGAAAGTCGATCTCTTCTTCGGGGAAGTCCAGCGTGGCCTCCACCAGCATGCGCAGGTGGATCAGCCGTTCGCGCAGGGCTTCGATTTCCTGGCTGAAGGCCCCGCCCAGTGAGCGGCTGGCCGAGCGCGCCGCCGCCTCGGTGCTGGCGTCGATCAGGTCGGCAATCGCCTCGGCCTGGGCCAGGTCGATCTTGTCGTTCAAAAAGGCCCGCTGCGTGAACTCGCCAGGCTCGGCCAGACGCAAACCGGGCAGGCGCGCGCGGCCGGTGTCGGCGTCCACCTCAGCCGCCGCCTCCAGGCAGCGCGCCAGCAAGAGCTGCATCACCACCGGGCCGCCGTGGCCCTGCAGCTCCAGCACGTCTTCGCCGGTGTAGCTGTGTGGGCCGGGAAAGTACAGGGCCAGGCCGTGGTCGATCGCCTCGCCCCGCGCATCGCGGAACGGCCCGTAGGTGGCCATGCGGGGTGCCAGCTCGCGCCCGCACAGGGCCAGCGCCAAGGGCATCAAGCCCTTGCCCGACACCCGCACGATGCCCACGGCCCCGCGCCCCGAGGCCGTGGCCACTGCCACGATGGGCACATTGCGCTCATTGAAGGCCATCTTGCTTCCCCACTCCCTGGCGCACCTGCGCCCCGTCAAAGCGACATTGTCCCCTGAGGCGGTTCACACCCCCAAACAAAAACCGCCTGGCGCGATGCGCACAGGCGGTTCTGGGGGTCAGCGTGGGCAGCGACTTACTTCGTCACACCCAGCTGGCGGTTGATCATCCATTGCTGGGCGATCGACAGGATGTTGTTCGTCAGCCAGTACAGCACCAGACCGGCCGGGAAGAAGAAGAACATCACGCTGAACAGCAGCGGCATGATCCACATCATCTTGGCCTGCAGGGGGTCCGGCGGCGTCGGGTTCAGCCAGGTCTGCAGCAGGGTCGACAGCGTCATCAGGGCCGGCAGCACGAAGTACGGGTCCTTGATCGACAGGTCGGTGATCCAGCCGATCCAGGGCGCATTGCGCATCTCGACCGACGACAGCAGCACCCAGTACAGCGCGATGAACACGGGGATCTGGATCAGGATGGGCAGACAGCCGCCGATCGGGTTGACCTTCTCCTCGCGGTAGATCTTCAGCATCTCCTGCTGCATCTCCTGCGGCTTGTCCTTGAGGCGCTCGCGCATCGCCTGGATGCGCGGGTTGAGCGCCTTCATCTTGCCCATCGAGCGGTAGGCGCTGGCGTTGAGCCAGTAGAACGCTGCCTTGAGCAAGACCACCAGGGCCACGATCGACCAGCCCCAGTTGCCCAGCAGGCTGTGCAGCCAGTTCAGCAACCAGAACAGCGGCTTGGCCATCAGGTGGGTCCAGCCATAGTCCTTGACCAGCTCCAGGCCTTCGGCCAGTTCAGCCAGCTTGACCTCTTCCTGCGGGCCGACCAGCAGCTGCGTGTCGATGGCCTTGGTCTGACCCGGGGCCACTTCGCCCACCGGGAACAGCATGCCCATGGCATACAGATTGACGTCGAGCTTGCGGGCGTAGAACTCACGCGCGGTCTGGGTGTTGTTCAACCAGGCAGCGGTGAAGTAATGCTGCACCACGGCCACCCAGCCGTTGTCGGCGTTCTTTTGGAACTCGGCCTCGTTCTTCTCGATCTGGGCGAATTCGACCTTCTGGAACTTGGCCTCACCCGTGTAGAACGCGCCACCCAGGTAAGCCTGGGGCGCACCGATCATGGTGGGGCCTTCGGCCGTGGGCACCGTGCCGTCGCGCACCAGCTGCACATACAGCTGCGGGCTGACGGCCACGGCGGAGGCGTTGACCACTTCGTGCTTCACATCGATGGCGTAGTTGCCGCGGTGCAAGGTGAAGGTCTTGACCAGTTGCACACCGGCCACGGGCGCCGAGGCCATCTTGATCACCAGATCCTGGGCGCCGTCGGCCAGCACACGCTCGGTGCTCAAGACGGTGAACGGGGTCTTGTGATTGGGCAGGCTGGTGCTGGCGATCAAGCCCGACTCGGCCACATAGGTGTGACCGGCGGTCCGGTTCAGCAAAATCATGTTCTGCTTGAAATCGTCCTGCGCGCGGTGCTGCAGCAGCTCGACCTTGACCAGGCTGCCGCCCAGCGTGTCGAACGTCGCCTTGACCACATCGGTGGTCACGGTGATCAGCTCACTCTGCGGGACGACCGGCGCACTGGCCGCGCCCTCAGCCGGCACCGCAGCGCCCGGTGTGCCCAGTGCCGCGCTGGGCGTGGGCAAGGTGGCAGACGAGCCCGGACCCGACGACGCGGGAGCCGAAGCCACCACCGGTGCGGGCGCGAACAAGGAAGGTTGGCCACTGTGACGCAGCCAGCCATCCCACAACATCAGCAGTGAGACGGCAAAGACCGACCACAGCAGGGTGCGACGCAGATCATTCATGGGCGATTGGAATCCGACGAAGGGTTGCAAAAACGGGACAAGAGACGCGGCGCCTGATCGGGCACCGGGTCAGGGCCACCCGGACAACCCGGGTGACAACGCAGCAGACGCCGTGCCGCCAGGTAGGAACCTGCGGCCGGACCATGACGCTCCAGCGCCTGCAAAGCATATTGGGAACAGGTGGGCGTGAAACGACAGGCCGACCCCAGCCAGGGGCTGAGGAAGAGCCGATACCCCTTCACGACCCCCATCAGCACCGCATTGAGACCGGCGCACAGCGCAGCCAAACCCTTGCGGAGCACATGGAGGAGCGTGTGCATCATGCCGTACTCCGGGCCAGACGCGACCAGAGTTCGTCCAGTTCGTCGCGCACGGCAACGTTCAGGGCCGGGGACGCCGCACTGGGAAAGAGCTGGCGATCAAAAGGGGCTTTGAGGCGCACGACCCAGCCATCGACCTCGTCACCATGGCGCCCGGCCGCCCAGATGTCGGGCCCATGACGACGCAGGGCCTCACGGACCTGGTGACGGATCAGGGAGCGGGTCACCGAACGACGTGCCTGTTTTTTAGGCAGCACCAAGCCCAGTCGCCAGCCCGCGGGGCCAGAACTGGGCAAAGTGAGTGCACACTCATCCACACACAGCGGTGCCTGCAACCCCTCGTCTGTGGACAAAGGGGCTGGACAAGCGAGCGCATCAGGCTCGGACCCTGCCGAAGCAGCATCCGCAGCACGCACCAGCGGCAGCGCATGCAAGACGAAATGCGTCGTGCGCGAAACCGGGCGCGAACCCAAAGCCCTCTGAAAATCAGCAGCTTTCAGGCTGGGTGGCCGCACGGTGTGTCACAAAGGTCAAGTCGAAACAAAGCCGGGCAGGGGCCCGGCCTCGTTCACACCTGTACTGGTCAGACGCCCTCACGGCACCGACCAGACCGGGGCGGGAAATTACAGACCCAGACGCTTGCGGCCCTTGGCGCGACGGTTGGCGATGACCTTGCGGCCACCCTTGGTCTTCATGCGCACCAGGAAACCATGGGTGCGGGCGCGGCGGGTCTTGGAGGGTTGGTAAGTACGCTTCATGAGATGGTCCTTCATGAGGCCGCACCTCAATGGGAGCGGCCCTATCTGTTATCTGTAATCCCTGATGCGATGCAATTGCCGCCCAGGTGGCACCCGGCCCAACTTCATGCCAAAGCATTCTGCTGACCGGACGAACCCGCGATTACAACAGGTTTTTGCTTCAGGGTCAATGCCTTTGCCGTCCAAGCCCTGCCGCCGCATGGCACATGCACGGCGCGAGCCGCTCGCCCCCAATCACAAACCCCGGGAAAAAACTGTGGATAACCTGTCAATGACCTGTGCTCATGCGCTTAGAATTCGCTCCCCGAAGTCAGACTTGTCCACACATGAGTGCCGCCGAATTGCCCGCCGCCGGCCAGAGCCCCAACGACCCCGCCACCCTGTGGCAACGGACCTGTGAGCGCCTGGCCACCGAACTGCCTGAACAGCAGTTCAACACCTGGATCCGCCCCCTGCCGCCGGCCGAAGTGAGCCAGGCCGAGGGCACCACCCTGGTGTCGGTGCGCGTGGCCAACCGCTTCATGCTCGACTGGATCCGCACCCAGTACAGCGCCCGCCTCGAAGTCATCCTGCGTGATTTGCAGGCCGGCGAAATCCGGCTGGAGTTGGCCCTGGCGCCCCGCATGGCCGCCCCGGCTGGCGGCCTGCGCCCCGGCATGGTCATGCCCGGTCGCGCCCTGCCCTCCAACGCCCAGTCGGGTGGGGCCTTGCCGGCGCACACCGCCCAGGCTCAGGCCGCCAACCAGGGCCCGGCGGGCGCGGCCTATCCACAGGCCTCGGAGCCTGCACGCACCCATCGCGCACAACCTCAGGTCATGGGCCTCAATCCGGCGCTGACCTTTGACAACCTGGTGCCCGGTCGCGCCAACCAGATGGCCCGCACGGCGGCACTGCATGTGGCCGGCGCCCCTGGCCAGATGTACAACCCGCTGTTCATTTACGGCGGCGTGGGCCTGGGCAAGACCCACTTGATGAACGCCGTGGGCAACGCGCTGCTGGCCGACAAGCCCGATGCGCGCATCCTGTACCTGCACGCCGAGCAGTTCATCTCGGACGTGGTCAAGAACTACCAGCGCAAGACCTTTGACGAGCTCAAGGCCAAGTACCACCAGCTCGATCTGCTGCTGATCGACGATGTGCAGTTCTTTGCCGGCAAGGACCGCACGCAGGAAGAGTTCTTCAACGCGTTCGAGGCCCTGCTGGCCAAGAAGGCGCACATCATCATGACCAGCGACACCTATCCCAAGGGGCTGGCCAACATCGATGAACGCCTGACTTCGCGCTTTGATGCCGGCCTGACCGTGGCGATCGAGCCGCCCGAGCTGGAAATGCGCGTGGCCATTCTGATCAAGAAGGCGGCGCAAGAGGCCATCGAGATGCCCGAAGACGTGGCGTTTTTCGTGGCCAAGAACGTGCGTGCCAACGTGCGCGAACTCGAAGGCGCGCTGCGCAAGGTGCTGGCCTTTGCCAAGTTCAGCCACAAGGAGATCACGATCAACCTGGCGCGCGAGGCCCTCAAGGACCTGCTGTCGATCCAGAACCGCCAGATCTCGGTGGAAAACATCCAAAAGACCGTGGCCGACTTCTACAAGATCAAGGTCGCGGACATGTATTCGAAAAAGCGCCCGGCCTCGATTGCCCGCCCGCGCCAGATCGCCATGTACCTGGCCAAGGAGCTGACGCAGAAGAGCCTGCCCGAAATTGGCGAGCTGTTTGGCGGCCGCGACCACACCACCGTGCTGCACGCCGTGCGCAAGATTGGCGGTGAGCGTGGCAAGGACTCCGAGCTCAACCAGCAGCTGCACGTGCTGGAGCAGACGCTCAAAGGCTGATCGCGCCCGAAAACCGGTCAGGCACCCCAAAAATCAGAGGCTTCGGCCTCTTTTTTTTCGCCCTGTCAAGCCAACAAGTCTGTGGGCAACTTTCGAACAAGTCAGGGCTTGTCCACAGGCAAGCCGGGTTTTCAAAAGTTGTTGTCGTTTGCGCCTTCACGAAGCCGCCTGGCCTCCACACGCTTGTCCCGATGCCAAGTCATTGATCTGACAGGACAAAAATCGACTTGTGCACAGATTCAGGGCCTCTCTACTACTACGACCAGTTAGAAAGTTAAAGATGGTTATGAAGACAGTGCGGCTTTCAGGTTCTCAAAAAAAAAAGCGCCCATCCCTTGGTTCTTGACAGACGTCTCCCTCAAAGCGTGTCGGATGTCCAATCCCGTGTCATGTTCTTTGCCGTCCACGCGCTCACACACAGACTGAAGGCCCCTGTCAAGACAACAAGCTTGTGGACAAAACCCGCACAAGTGACCACTTGTCCACAGGCCAGCCCACTTTTTCAAAGTTGTTGGGGGTTCGCACTGCGGCAAACAGCCCGGGGTTCCACATGGTTGAGGACCACGCATGTCATTGATCTGAATAGAAAAAAATGACTTGTCCACAGACAGAGGCACCCTCTACTACTACAACGAATTAGAAAGATAAGAACAGTTATGAATACAGTGCCGCGCCTGCGCCGCACAAAAAAACAGGCTGGCGGCCCGCGTGACGCTCAAGTGCGCAATCTGTGCACTGCGGGAATGCTTGGTCCACGGAGGCAGCGCGAACCGAGGTACGATCGACGGGCTTGCGCATTCACCTTGGCGGATCCATGCCGATCCAGTGGGTGGATGACGTCGTGCAAGCAAGGACCAACGCGAAAGACTTCAGATGATTGTGTTGAAAGCAGCTCAGGAAAAAGTTCTTGCCGCCCTGCAATCGGTGGCCGGGATCGTGGAACGTCGTCACACCCTGCCCATCCTGGCCAATGTGCTGCTTCGCAAACAAGGCGCCGAGCTCGAACTGATCACCAGCGACCTGGAAATCCAGATCCGCACCACGGCCCAGCTCGACGGCGACGAAGGCAACTACGCCATCACCGTGGGCGCCAAAAAGCTCGGTGACATTCTCAAAAGCCTGCCCTCGGACCAGATCGTCTCGCTCACGGCCAACCAGACCAAGCTGACGCTGCAAGGTGGCAAGAGCCGCTTCACGCTGCAAAGCCTGCCAGCCGAAGATTTCCCGCTGGTGCAGGAAGCCGCTGACTTCGGCCCCGCTTTCAGCGTGCCGCAAAAGACGCTGAAGATGCTCATCAGCCAGGTGCACTTCGCCATGGCGGTGCACGACATCCGCTACTACCTCAACGGCATCCTGTTCGTCGCCGAAGGCAAGACGCTGACGCTGGTGGCCACCGACGGTCACCGCCTGGCGCTGTCGCAGGCCACGCTCGACGTCGAGATGCCCAAGCAGGAAGTCATCCTGCCGCGCAAGACGGTGCTGGAGCTGCAGCGCCTGCTCAAGGACGACAGCAAGAGCGAGGAAGAACAGCTCATCGAGATGCGCTTTGCCGGCAACCAGGCCAAGTTCAGCTTTGGCGGCCTGGAGTTCGTGACCAAGCTGGTCGAGGGCAAGTTCCCCGACTACAACCGCGTCATCCCCAAGAACCACAAGCACCACATCACGCTGGGCCGGACCACTTTGCTGGCCTCGCTGCAACGTGCCGCCATCCTGACGAGCGAGAAGTTCAAGGGCGTGCGCATGTCGTTTGCGCCGGGCCTGATGGGCATCGCGTCGAGCAACGCCGAGCAGGAAGAGGCCAAGGAAGAACTCGAAATCGACTACGGTGGCGACAGCTTCGAGATCGGCTTCAACGTGGGCTACCTGATGGACGTGCTGGCCAACATGAGCCAGGACATGGTGACCGTCTCGCTGCAGGACGCCAACAGCTCGGCGCTGATCACCAACCCCGAGTACGAGGGCTTCAAGTACGTCGTGATGCCGATGCGCATTTAACGTCATCCGTCGTCAAATGGGCCCCTTGCCGCAGGGGATAGAATGAGGGTCCTGCGTCCCACCTTACCTAGCGCTTGTACCCATGACCGACGTCACGAACCCCGATCAACAGCCCGAACAGCAGCCAGACCAGCCCATCGAGGTGCCTGTGCCGCAGACCGAGGCTCAGATTTCGGCGGGCTACGGTGAAGGCAGCATCCAGATCCTCGAAGGTCTGGAAGCCGTGCGCAAGCGCCCGGGCATGTACATCGGCGACACGTCCGACGGCACCGGTCTGCACCACCTGGTGTTCGAGGTGGTCGACAACTCCATCGACGAAGCGCTGGCGGGTCACTGCGATGACATCGTCGTCACCATCCACACCGACAACTCGATTTCGGTGACCGACAACGGCCGGGGCATCCCGACCGGCGTCAAGATGGACGACAAGCACGAGCCCAAGCGCTCGGCCGCGGAAATCGCGCTGACCGAGCTGCACGCCGGGGGCAAGTTCAACCAGAACAGCTACAAGGTCTCGGGCGGCTTGCACGGCGTGGGTGTGTCGTGCGTGAACGCGCTGTCCAAGTGGTTGCGCCTGACGGTGCGCCGCGATGGCCAGGCTCACCTGCTCGAATTCAAGCAGGGCGTGCCGCAAAACCGCGTGCTCGAGGTGCGCGACGGTTTCGAGATCAGCCCGATGAAGGTCACGGGCGAGACGGACAAGCGGGGCACCGAGGTGCACTTCCTGCCCGACGAGACCATCTTCACGAACATCGATTTTCACTACGAGATTCTGGCCAAGCGTCTGCGCGAGCTGAGCTTCCTGAACAACGGCGTGAAGATCCGCCTGGTCGATGAACGCAACAACAAGGAAGACAACTTCGCCTACGCCGGCGGGGTCAAGGGCTTTGTGGAGTTCATCAACAAGGGCAAGAACACCCTGAACCCGAACATCTTCCACGCCCAGGGCGACAAGGTGTCGGAGCACGGCACCAACGTCAGCGTTGAAGTGGCGATGCAGTGGAACGAGAGCTACAACGAGAACGTGCTCTGCTTCACCAACAACATCCCGCAACGTGACGGTGGCACCCACCTGACCGGCCTGCGCGCCGCGATGACCCGCGTCATCAACAAGTACATCGAAGACAACGAGCTGGCCAAGAAGGCCAAGGTCGATGTGGCCGGCGATGACATGCGCGAAGGCCTGGCCTGCGTGGTGTCGGTGAAGGTGCCCGAGCCCAAGTTTTCAAGCCAGACCAAGGACAAGCTGGTCAGCTCGGAAGTGCGCGCGCCGGTGGAAGACATCGTGGGCCGCCTGCTGACCGACTGGCTGCTGGAAAATCCGATCGACGCCAAGATCATTTGCGGCAAGATCGTGGAAGCAGCCCGCGCCCGTGAAGCGGCCCGCAAGGCTAGAGAGATGACGCGCCGCAAGGGCGTGCTCGATGGCATGGGCCTGCCGGGCAAGCTGGCCGACTGCCAGGAAAAAGACCCCGCGCTGTGCGAAATCTACATCGTGGAGGGTGACTCCGCCGGTGGCTCAGCCAAGCAAGGCCGTGATCGCAAGTTCCAGGCGATCCTGCCGCTGCGCGGCAAGATTTTGAACGTCGAGAAAGCCCGCTACGAGAAGCTGCTGACCAGCAATGAAATCCTCACGCTGATCACGGCCCTGGGCACCGGCATTGGCCGTGGCGCCGGCACCGACGACTTCAACCCGGACAAGCTGCGCTACCACCGCATCATCATCATGACCGACGCGGACGTGGACGGCGCCCACATCCGTACCCTGCTGCTGACCTTCTTCTTCCGTCAGATGCCGGAGCTGGTCGAGCGCGGCCACATCTACATCGCGCAGCCGCCGCTCTACAAGGTCAAGCATGGCAAGCACGAGCAGTACCTCAAGGACGCCAGTGCGCTGGACGAGTACCTGATGAAGGTGGCGCTGGACGGTGCCGTGGTCGAGCCCGGTGCCGGCAAGCCGGCCATCAGTGGCGAGGCCCTGGGTGAGCTGGCCAATGCCTATGTCATTGCGCACAGCGTGGCCGAGCGCCTGAGCAACTGGATGGACGTGGAAGCGCTGCGCGCCATGGCCAACGGCCTGACGCTGAACCTGGACACCGAAGCCGATGCCCAAGCCAGTGCCGCCGCGCTGAAGGCGGCTTTGGTCAATGCCGAGGTGACCGCCGAGGTGGACCCACGCACCGACAAGCACCTGCTGCGCATCAGCCGCATCTTCCATGGCAACACCAAGTACAGCATCATCACGGCTGACTTCGTGCATGGCGCCGACTACGAAGCGCTGAGCAAGGCCGGTCTGACCTTCAAGGGCCTGCTGAGCGAAGACGCCGTGGTGCGCCGCGGTGAAGGCGAGAAGGCCAAGGAAAGCAAGGTCACCGACTTCCGCGCCGCCATGGCCTGGTTGCTGCAGCAAGCCGAAAACTCGGTGGGCCGCCAGCGCTACAAGGGTCTGGGTGAGATGAACCCCGCTCAGCTGTGGGAAACCACGATGGACCCGACCGTGCGCCGCCTGCTGCGCGTGCAGATCGAAGACGCCATCGAGGCGGACAAGGTGTTCACGATGCTGATGGGCGACGAGGTGGAGCCGCGTCGGGACTTCATTGAGACCAATGCGCTGCGGGCGACGAACATCGACGCTTAACCGTGTCGGGTTGTGAGGTACCAGAAATAGCTGGACTCAGTTCGAAATAGTCGGACTGGATTTACGCAATTCGTTGGACTTCCTCCATGCATGGGGAAGCAGTCGTTCAGGCTTGCTCTGTATGTATTCGACTTCCGTTCGGCTTGCCGGTTGATGTAAACGTTGCCATGTCAACAGGCACATGGCATTAGCAGTTACTTGCAAGACTGACCGCGAATGTCGGCTCTGGGTTGACGATGACGTCTAGCGTCCGTCTGTTTTGCAGCGACAGCGGTCGTCCAGGCATTCGTCGCGAACGTCTCAGACAGCCTGAGTAGTCATCTCTGCAAGCCGTTGCGCACCAGTTGCTGCCGGTGATCTCCGCCAGCCGCACATGAGTTGGCCAT
>JAGNPA010000266.1 GCA_017989885.1 Aquabacterium sp. | reverse complement strand
TGGCCAGCGCGGCCATGGCGGGGGTGCCGCTGCTCAACGGCTTCATCTCCAAGGAGATGTTCTTCACCGAGGCCGTGTTCGTCACCGCCACCCCGATGTTCGAGCGCCTGCTGCCCATCGTGGCCACAGTGGCGGGCATGTTCAGCGTGGTCTATTCGCTGCGTTTCACGGCCGATGTCTTCTTCGGGCGCAACACCAGCCACACCCTGCCCAAGCCGCCGCACGAGCCCCCGCACTGGATGCGCGTGCCCATCGAGGTGCTGGTGCTGGCCTGTCTGCTGGTGGGCGTGGCGCCGCAATGGGCCGTGCAGGATATTCTGAACGCGGCCGCCACACCGGTGGTCGGCGGGCACCTGCCGGCGTTCGATCTGGCGGTGTGGCACGGCTTCAACCTGCCCCTGATGATGAGTTTCGTGGCCCTGGTCGGCGGCATCGTGCTCTACCTCTTGCTGCACCGCCCGATGGAGCACGGGCACCTGCAACGCACGCCGCTGCTCAGCAAGATCCGCAGCAAGCAGATCTTCCAGGGTGTGCTGGCCTGGCTGACCGCGCTGAGCCGCCGTACCCTGCGCCTGCTGGGCACCCAGCGCCTGCAACCCCAGTTGCTGCTGCTGATGGGGGTGACCGTGGGCAGTGCCGCCGCCACCCTGTGGCTGCGCGGCCTGGGCCCGGTGGTGAGCACCGGCACCCGTCCTCTGCTGGCCTTCTCGCCCATGTTTGCGCTGCTGTGGGCGGTGGGCATCGGGGCTGCACTGGGTGCGGTCTGGCAGGCCAAGTACCACCGGCTCACCGCCCTGGCGCTGATGAGCGTGTCCGGTCTGGTCACGGTGGTGACCTTTGCGTGGTTCTCGGCCCCCGACCTGGCGCTCACGCAGCTCTCGGTCGAGGCCGTCACCACCGTGCTGATCCTGCTGGGCCTGCGCTGGCTGCCCAAACGGCTGGAAGAACAGGTGCCGCGTCGCAACTGGTGGGGGCGCACCAAGGTGCGTGCCCGCCGCGCCCGCGACCTGATGCTGGCCTTGCTGGCCGGCACCGGCATGGCCGCCCTGTCCTTTGCCCTGATGAGCCGCTCCTTCGAGCAGACCATCTCGCCCTTCTTCCTGGAACGCGCCCTGCCCGAGGGCGGCGGGCGCAACGTCGTCAACGTGATGTTGGTGGACTTCCGCGGCCTGGACACCCTGGGCGAGATCACCGTGCTGGGCGCGGTGGCGCTGACGGTGTACGCGCTGCTGCGGCGCTTCCGCCCGGCGCCGGAAAGCACCGTGCTGCCCACCCAGCAGCAGGCGCTGCCGGCCGACATGGCCAGCGACCTGATCAACCCCCGCATGGTCAGCGACACCGCGCAGGGCTACCTGATGGTGCCCGCCGTGCTGGTGCGCCTGGTGCTGCCGCTGGCCGCCGTGGTGGCCGTGTACCTGTTCATGCGCGGGCACAACGCGCCGGGCGGGGGCTTCGTGGCCGGCCTGGTGCTGTCCACGGCCTTCATCTTGCAGTACATCGTCTCGGGCACGCAGTGGGTGGAGCTGCACATGCACCTGCGCCCGCGACGCTGGATCGCCACCGGCCTGCTGATCGCCACGGCCACCGGCCTGGGGGCCTTCGTGCTGGGCTACCCCTTCCTCACCACGCACACGGCCCACGTGCACCTGCCGCTGATCGGCGACTTCCATGTGGCCAGCGCGCTGTTTTATGACATCGGCGTGTTCGCCCTGGTGGTGGGCGCCACGCTGCTGATCCTCACCGCGCTGGGCCACCAGTCGGTGCGCGGCCACCGCCGCCCGCGCAGCACGCCCGCGCCCGCCCACGCACCCACCGCACCCGCCCCGGCCGCGCAAGGAGAACATTGATGGAAATCGTCCTGGCCATCGCCATCGGGGTGCTGACCGCCTGCGGCGTCTGGCTGCTGCTGCGCCCGCGAACCTACCAGGTCATCATGGGCCTGTGCCTGCTGGGCTACGGGGTCAACCTGTTCATTTTCAGCACCGGCCGCCTGGCCCTGGACAGCGAGCCCGTGCTCATCCCCGGCGTGCCCGAAACCCTGCAGAACTACACCGACCCGATGCCCCAGGCCCTGGTGCTGACCGCCATCGTGATCGGCTTTGCCATGACCGCGCTCTTCCTGGTCGTGCTGCTGGCGCAGCGGGGCTTTTGGGGCAATGACCACGTCGACGGCCAGGGAGACGCCGAATGACGTGGTTGCCCTCTGCGCTCATCGAGGCCCTGATGCCTCACCTGAGCATCGCCCCGATCTTGCTGCCGCTGCTGACGGCCTGCGTGCTGCTGTTCCTCAGCGAGCACCGGCTGCGCACCAAGACCGCCGTCAGCCTGGCCGCCGCCCTGCTCAACCTGATCCTGGCGGTGGGGCTGTTCCAGTGGACCGCGCGCGGCGATGCCCAGGGCACCTACAGCGTCTACCTGCCCTCGAACTGGGATGTGCCCTTCGGCATCGTGCTCGTGCTCGACCGCCTGTCGGCCCTGATGCTGCTGCTGGTGGGCGTGGTCGGGCTGATGGCCCTGCTGTTTGCCGTGGCGCGCTGGCACAAGGCCGGGGCGCACTTTCACCCGCTGTTCCAGATCCAGCTGATGGGCCTCAACGGCGCCTTTCTCACCGGCGACCTGTTCAACCTCTTCGTGTTCTTCGAGGTGATGCTGGCGGCGTCCTACGGCCTGCTGCTGCACGGCTCCGGCCCGGCACGGGTGAAGGCCGGCCTGCATTATTTGAGCGTCAACCTGGTGGCCTCGTCGCTGTTCCTGGTCGGCGCGGCCATGATCTACGGCGTGGTGGGCACGCTCAACATGGCCGACCTGGCGGCCAAGATCCCGCAGGTCTCCGCCCTCGACCGGCCGCTGCTGCACGCGGGTTGCGCCATCCTGGGCGTGGCCTTTCTGACCAAGGCGGCGATGTGGCCGCTCAACTTCTGGCTGGTGCCGGCCTACTCCAGCGCCAGCGCGCCCTCGGGGGCCATCTTCGCGCTGCTGACCAAGGTGGGCGTCTATGTGCTGCTGCGCCTGTCCACCCTGTGGTTCTCGCCGCAGGCGGGTGAATCGGCCGGCTTTGGCAGTGAATGGCTGGTGTGGGGCGGCATGGCCACGCTGGCCTTTGGTGCCCTGGGCATGCTGGCCTCGCAGCGGCCGGCGCGTCTGGCCGGCTACGCGGTCATCGTGTCCTCGGGCACCCTGATGGCCATGATCGGCCTGGGTCGTCCCGAGGTCACGGCCGCGGCGCTGTACTACCTGCCCACGTCCACCTTTGCCATTGCCGCCTTCTTCTTGCTCACCGAGTTGATGGACCGCTCGCGCAGTGCCGACCCCGGTGTACAGCGGCGCCCCGAAGACGAGGAAGACCACCTGCCCTTTGCCCTGGCCGACCTGGACCTGCAACCGGGCAGCAACCTCGATGACGACGAGGAGCTGCTGATCGGTCAACCCATCCCGGCGTCGATCGCGCTGCTGGGCCTGGCCTTCATTTGCTGCACTTTGCTGGTGGCCGGGCTGCCGCCGCTGTCGGGCTTTGTCGGCAAGTTCGCCATGCTCTCGGCCCTGCTGAGCACGCCTGAGCCCAGCGGCACGCTGACCGCCGTGACCTGGACGCTGCTGGGCCTGGTCGTGCTGTCGGGCCTGTTTGCGATGATCGCCCTGTCACGCACCGGCATCCGCTTCTTCTGGGCCCCGGTGGGTCGCAAGGCCCCGGTGCTCAACAGCGTGGAGTACCTGCCGGTGGCCGTGC
>JAGNPA010000265.1 GCA_017989885.1 Aquabacterium sp. | reverse complement strand
CCTGAAGTACCTCGGCGGCTACCCGGCCCACCTGCTGCAGCAGGTGCAGGGGCTGATCGACGAAGGCAAGCTGGGCAACATGCTGTCGCAGCGCTACCCCGAGCAGCACGAGGTGCGCACCGACAAGGCCTTGTACGACTACGTGATGGACCTCAAGCAGCGCTACCTGCGCAGCAGTGAGCCCATCAACAAGGTGGCGTTTGACAGCAAGCTCAAGGTCATCCAGCACGCGCTGGGCACGCACACCATGGTGTCTCGCGTGCAGGGCGGCAAGCTCAAGGCCAAGCGCGAAATCCGCGTGGCCAGCCTGTTTCGAGAGGCCCCGCCCGAGTTCCTGCAGATGATCGTGGTGCACGAGTTGGCCCACTTGCGCCAGCGTGAGCACGACAAGGCCTTCTACGCCCTGTGCACACACATGGCGCCGCAGTACCACCAGTACGAGTTTGACCTGCGGCTGTGGCTGGTCTGGCGTGACCTTCAAGTCCAGAGCGTCGGCTTGTAGACCATCAGGAAGTACACCCCCAACATCGCCAGGAAGGCGGGGTAGCCCAACCTCTCCCACATTGCGGCCTTTTGCCAGTAGGCGGCCGGCAAGGCGCTCTGCTGTGCGGCGGCGGCCTGGGCCATTTTGGCCATGTCCACCTGCAGCAGCACGACGGGCACCCAGCAGATCCCAGCCAGGGCATACAGACCCAGGGTGAGCATCAGCCAAGGGCTGCTCCAGGACCACCCGGCTTGCTGCACCAACCACAGCCCCGACAGCGGCTGAAAGATCACGGCGGGTGTGGTGAACCACCAGTCGGCGCGGACCACCAGCCTTGAGACGACGGCCTGTGCGGCCACGGAGCCACTGCGGTTGGCGAAGAACATGTAGAAGGCCGAGCCAAAGCCCGTGCCCACCATCAGGACGCTGGACAGAATGTGCAGCCACTTGACGATCAGGTAGGTGTTCATGATGCAGAGCTTTCACGCAGTTGCCACAAGAGGAGGGCGATGGGGATGTTCTTGAGCAGCGGACCCAGTGGATGGAGCCACAACGACGGTGAGAGGACAGTGGCCACGACCGTCATCAGCACCATGCACGCCAATGAGATCTCATAGACCCGCCGGCCGGGGCGATGCCACAGCGCCCACCCCAAAGCCAGATCGAGCAGTGCACCGGCGATGATCGCGCTCTGCTGCCACACGGGATCATGGATCAGCGTGCCTTCCAGCAAGGCGGTGCTTTGTCCGGACAGCTCCACCAGGCTGACCACGCCGGTCCAAAACCAGACGATGCTCAAGACGCGCGTACTGAGTTGTTGCGAGGGGTTCATGAGGGGGTGTCACTCAAGGGAAACTGGTCTGGGGACATGGGCGAGCGGCCCAAAGCCTGTTCGACGGCGGTCACAGGTGCCACATTGTCGTGTGACAGCAGTGCCAGGGTCTCACTGCACCAGGGGCTGATCGGCAGCAGATCGCCCAGTCGGGCGCTCAAGGACGTGAGCCAGTCGGGCAGCGTGGCCTGCCAGGCACGACCGTGCCCCATCCGCTGTCTCAGCAGTGCCAGGAACGCCGCAATCGTCAATGCTTGCGGGCCGACGGCCGAGATCGTGGCGGGTGGCGGTGCAGGCATGCTCACCAAAGCCGTCACCAGGGCAGCCAGATCGGTCACCGCCACGGGTTGGATGCGTGTGCGCACCACGGGCGCCGGCAGCAGCCACAGCGGACTGCGTGCCAGCATCATGAACAGCTCGCTGCTGGCGCCGCCACGGCCAAACACCACACTGGGGCGGACGATGACCCCCTCCAGCGCGCCGCCAGCGGTCAGCGCCATCAATTGCGCTTCAGCCCGCAACTTGCTGCGCGCGTACTGAGTGGGATTGCCCTCCAGGCCCAGGGCGGAGACGTGTACCACACGCCGGATACCCGCCTGAGCGCAGGCGTCGAACAGAGCGTGCGGGGTCTCGGCATGGATCGCCCACATGGGGCGCACTGCCTGATCCCTCAGCACGCCGACCGCGTTCACCACCGCATCCACGCCTTGTAGCCGGGGCAGCCAGACGGCGGGCTGCGTGTCCCGGACAAAGTCAACGGCCAGGCCGCCTGGCTGTCCCCGGGTGGAGGCTGGGATCACGGTGTGGCCCGCCTGAGCCAAGGCGTGATGAAGGTGTCGACCGATGAAGCCGGTGGCGCCGCAAAGCAGGATGCGCATGGTGTTCTCCAGGCAGAGATACAAACAAGAGGAGCTGGGTACAAGGTCAACGCCGCGTGCACTGGCCCTGTGAACAAGAGCCGCTGGCCACCGCGTGTTGCGCAGCACGGCGGGCAGCGCCCTCAAACAGCCAGCGCACCACAAAGCGCGGAATGCGCTGGCGGTGACGGGCGACGACGGGGTAGAGCGCGTCCGCCAGGGCGCCGATCACCGGCCAGGTGGTGGCCCGGGTGACCCACCCCAGACCGACGCCTTCATAGGCAGCGCGCAGCGCGGGGACGCCCCGGATGACACCCCCGTCAACCGTGCGCGCGTGTAGTAGTCGCATCAGGTCGGCATAAGGCACGCCGGGCAATGGTGATGCCCCCGGTGTGGCCGAGACATCGACGAACACCAGGTTCGCCTCTCGGTTGCGCAACATCAGATTGCCCATCTCTGCCATGCACAAGGGGCAGGAGGCGTCGTAGTAGATCGTGATGGGGTAAATGGAGTTTGGCATGATGTTCCTGTAAGTTCTGTATAGACAGAAATAGTGGGCCAAAAAAAGGGGTCAACTCCCCCGGATGAACTTTTGAACACTGGCACCCATGCGCAGCACCTTTTCCAGCGTGCTGGGCGAGAGTCTCAGCATCTCGTCGGACCAGGACCCGAGTGACTCCATGAACCGCAGGGTTTCACGGACACGGTCCTGCACATCAGGGCTTTCGCGTTCGAAACCAGGCTGCTCGACCAGTTGTTGCAGCAGGCGTGTGGTGGGGTCGAACTCCCGTTCTTTGCGCTCACGAACGATGGTGGTGAACAAGGCCCAGACATCGTGCGAGGTCTCGAAATAGTCGCGTCGGTCACCCAGGACGTGGGAGGTGCGCACCAGGTTCCAGGCCTGCAACTCCTTGAGGCTGTTGCTGACGTTGGAGCGCGCCACCCCCAAGGTTTCCGCGATCTCTTCCGCATGAAGCGGGCGACCGTGGAAGAACAAGAGGGCGTGGATCTGCGCCACGGTGCGGTTGACCCCCCAGGCGGTGCCCATCTCACCCCAGTGCAGCACAAATTGTCGAGCGACGTCGGTCAGTTCCATGCTGCCAGTCTACTGCGCCAGATATTTCTGTCAATACAGAAATATGTAATCGAATTGCATGTGGCCGATCAGTTGAACAGCCGCTCGATGAACGAGCGCAGGGTGTCTTCCACGTTGGGCTCGGAAGCGCCAGGAACCGGCGGTGTCGGGATCAGGCTGCGGTCGATCGGCGTTTCGTCCAAGCCGAGTTCGGCCAGGAAGCCACCTTCAGCCCATTCGCTGTAACGCCAGCCTGTGGGCAGGCTCACCACGCCTTCGGGTGGGCTCAGGGTGCGCACGGGTTCGCCTCGCAAGGCCGTGCCCATGAACTGGATCCAGGCAGGCAGGGCCAGCGAGCCGCCTGAAGCTTGGGTGCCCAGGCTGCGCGGCGTGTCATAGCCAAACCAGACCACCGCCACCAGATTGGGCTGGAAACCCGCGAACCAGGCATCGACCACATCGTTCGTGGTCCCGGTCTTGCCGTACAGGTC
>JAGNPA010000264.1 GCA_017989885.1 Aquabacterium sp. | reverse complement strand
CAAAGCCAGCGTCAACGCCATCGGCCCCGCTGTCGCCTGGCTGATGAACGGCGGCGAGATGCTGATCGAAGGCAAGTTCATCAAGGAATTCGGTGCCAAGAACCGCACCGAAGGTCAGGCGTTCTGGCTGACCATTTCCAAGCCCCTGTGATCCTGCCCCCTTTCTGTCTGGAGGTATGACCATGTACGACGAACGTCAAAAGCCTGAAGCCATCAACACCTTGCGTCGCCAGTTGACGCTGGGCGCGGCGGCTTCGACGCTCCTGCCCTGGGCAGCACCCGCCATGGCACAGGCTGTTTCCATGGAGGGGGTCGATCTGGCCCCCACCGTGACGGCCTATGGCCAGAAACTGGTGCTCAATGGCGCGGGCGTGCGCAAGCGCGGCTACTTCAAGGCCGACGTCACGGCCTTGTACCTGCCTGAGAAGACCACCTCGGCCGACGCCATCTTCAAGCTCGACGGTGTGCGCCGCATTCAGCTCAACATCCTGCGCCGCTTCACCTCGTCCACCATCACGCGCATCTTCCTGGCTGACTTCAAGGATCACGCCACAGACGAAGAGTTCAAGCGTCTGATCGGCCCCATCGGGCAGATCGGGGCCGCCTATGCGAACGTGAAGGAAGTGGTCAAGGGCGATGTGGTCAACCTGGACTGGGTGCCCGGTCGCGGTTGGCTCGCCACGCACAATGGGCGTTCGCTCAACGAGGCCGATGGCAAGCAACTCGCGATCAGCGACAAGCTGGCCTATCAGATCTACATGCGCATGTACATCGGCGAGGGTGCGCCGACCGAGCTGCGCAACGGTCTGTTGGGGCTCACCAAGGGCTGATCGGCTGATCGGTCCTGGCTGCCGCGCCGCTCAGCGAGTGGCGCGGTAGTGTGCCTCCAGCATCGGAGGCAAGGGCGTGTCCAGCAGGCACGCACACATGCGCAGGGCATCAGCGGTCTCGTCGCTGAGCAAGCCCTGAGGGCTGTGGTTGAACGCTTCTTCTACCCAGGCCTTCACCAAAATGGCGCGCAACACCCACCCCAATTCCTGAACCGCCGACAAGGCATGCACCAGGCCATCCGCATCTGGCGGCGCGGGCATCACGGTGTCGGCCATGTCTTCCCCACATCGCTGCATGACCTGGTCGTACCAGACTTGTGAAGCGGGGTGCACACCGTCGGTCCGCTCCGGCATCGGAATGAAGCGGGCCAGATAGGCGCTCAGCGCGGCCACATGCGTGCGCTCAGACACAGGGAGGTCAGCGATGTCGGCGTGGTGATGCGTGATCGGCAGGATCAAGGTGGCGCCGCCCGGCTGCCCGTTGAGCCGATGGCGCAGGGTCAGCCACCACAGGCGATCACGCGGACTGATGCGGCCATCTGCGCGCAGCAGATCGCGCGCGTCGTGCGCCACCTGGCGCCGCAACTCGATCGGGGCGCCCGCCAGTTGTCCGGTCACGCGCTCGAACTCCGGCATGCGGTGCTGGGGGAGTAGCGCCTGAACGTCTTCCAGGATACGGGCGCCGTGGACCAACTCCTGACAGCGCACCTCCCACCATCGACGCTCCCGGGCATTGGTCGGGTCCATCATCAGGGCCAGCAGCAGCAAACGCTGCTCGGTCGGGCCTTGCAGGCGTTGCAGGCGCGCCAACCCTTCGCGGTCGGCGTGCAGGCGGGCGCTCCACCCCTCGCTGTGTGCCTGGATCAGATCGTGCTGAGCGCTGGCCTGGGGCGCACCGGGTGTGTCGCCGGCACTCGCCACAGCCGGGCCCGCGTGGGCCGCTGCGGCCAGCGCGCCCTCAGGCGGGGTGGTGGCGCGCGGTCGACGTGGCTCGGACACAGGTTCACGCAAGAGGCGCGCCGGCAGGGGCGGCAGCACGGTGCCGCACACGCGCCGGATGCGTTCGCTCAAGCGGGGATGGCAGGCCAGCAGATGGGTCTGTCCGGGTTCGTGCAGCAGCATCGCAGCCACCATGTCGGCCGCCGGGTGCTGCATGCGGCCGGCCAGCAGCTTCTGGTCGTGCCAGATCTTGCGCAGCACATTGCCCAGCCCGTCGCGCGTGCGGGTGAACTGGATGGCGCTGGCATCGGCCAGGAACTCGCGCTGTCGCGAGATGGCCGCTTGCAGGATGCGACCCGCCAGCCAGCCCAGCCAGCCCGCCGCCGTCAGCACCAGGCCCACCAGCCAGGCCAGCGGGTTGACCTGGCCGTCCTCGTTGGGCCGCATCAGCGTCTGGCCATAACCGTGGATGAGCGACAGGCCCCACACCAGGGCCAGCATGCGCATGCTCAAGGGCAGGTCGTCTTCCTTGATGTGGCCGAACTCGTGCGCCACCAGGCCCTGCAGTTCGGCGCGGTTGAGGCGCTCCAGTGCGCCGCGCGTCACCGTCAGGGCGAGGTCGTCGGCACTCCAGCCCGCCACGAAGCCATTGATGGCGTCCTCGCGTCGCATCACGAACACGCGGGGCACGGGCTGCGCACTGGCAATGGCCATCTCATCGACCACATTGAGCAGACGCCGCTCCAGCGCGTCATCAGGATCGGTGATCTCGACACCGCCCAGCCAGTGCGCCACGCGCGCGCCCCCGCCTGCCCGCAGGCGCTGGGTTTCAATGATGGCCCCGCCCACTACGAACAACACGACCACCGCCGTGTTGGTTTCGAAGAACAGGTTGGGAAAGCCGAAGCCCGTCGGCACCACCAGTTTGTAGACCAGGGCCAGCAACAGGTTGATGGCCAGGGTGAGCGCAACCACCAGCACGCCGAACCACAGCATGAGCTGGACGGTGCGTGTCTGGGCGGCCCCTTGGTGCTGACGAAAGCGCATGGCCCCCTGCGGTCAGAAACTGACTTTGACCGGGGCGCGTTCGGCCTCGGAGCTGGTCGACTGCAGCATCTCCGCCGTCTGGAAGCTGAACAGGCCGGCCAGCAGGTTCGTGGGGAACTGGTGGATGGCGTTGTTGTAGTCCAGCGTGACGTCGTTGAACAACTGGCGCGAGAAGGACACCTTGTTTTCGGTGTGAATCAGCTCTTCGCGCAGGTCGGCCATCTGCTGATCGGCCTTGAGTTCGGGGTAGGCCTCGACCACCGCCTGAAAGCGGCCCAGGGCGCTGCCCAGCACCCCTTCGGCCAGACCCAGGCTCTTGATCGGGCCGCTCTGGTTGGGGTGGGACTTGACCATGTCGGTGGCGGCCATGACCTGCGCGCGCGCGGCGGTCACGCGCTCCAAGGTCTCGCGTTCGTGCTCCAGATACTTGCGCGCCACCTCGACCAGATTGGGGATCAGGTCATGACGGCGCTTGAGTTGCACATCGATCTGCGCAAAGGCGTTGCCGATCTCGTTGCGCATGCGCACCATGCGGTTGTAGGCCCCGACGACCCAGAACAACAGGACGGCGCCCAAAGCCAGCAGGATGATCTGTGTGGTGCTCATGCATTCCCTTTTTCGCGTTGGTACTGTGTGAAGCCCTCTCGACGCAGCTCACAAGCCGGGCAATGCCCGCACCCATATCCCCAGGCGTGCCGCTGGCTGCGGTCGCCCAGGTAGCAGGTGTGCGTGTGCTCAATGATCAGGTCGTTGAGGGCCTGGCCTCCCAGTGTCTCACTGAGCGCCCACGTTTGCGCCTTGGTCAACCACATCAGGGGGGTTTCGATGGTCATGGGGCTGTCCAGACCCAGGCTGATCGCCACCTGCAGTGCCTTGAGCGTGTTGTCGCGGCAGTCGGGGTAGCCGGAGTAGTCGGTTTCGCACATG
>JAGNPA010000027.1 GCA_017989885.1 Aquabacterium sp. | reverse complement strand
CACCACACCGGCGTGGGAAGAAGGAATCTCCATCGAGGCCTTGTCGGACTCGACGGTGACCAGGCTTTGCTCGGCCTTCACCGTGTCGCCCGGTTTGACCAGCACCTCGATGATGGCCACATCCTTGAAGTCACCCATGTCGGGAACTTGTACGTCGATCAATGCCATGTCGTTCTCCCGATCACAGCACGATGCGGCGGAAATCCGCCAGCAGCGACGCAAAGTACACGTTGAAGCGTGCGGCCGACGCCCCGTCGATGACGCGGTGATCCCACGACAGCGACAGCGGCAGCATCAGGCGCGGCTGGAAGGCCTGGCCGTCCCACTTCGGCTCGATGGTGCTCTTGCACACCCCCATGATGGCCACTTCGGGCGCATTGATGATGGGCGTGAAGTACTTGCCGCCAATCCCGCCCAGCGACGAAATCGAGAAGCAACCGCCCGTCATGTCGGCCGGACCCAGCTTGCCGTCGCGTGCCTTCTTGGCCAGCTCCGACATCTCCTGGCTGATCTGGAAGATGCCCTTCTGGTCGGCATCCTTGATCACCGGCACCACCAGGCCATTGGGCGTGTCCGCCGCAAAGCCGATGTGGAAATAGTTCTTGAGCACCAGCTGTTCGCCATCCAGCGAGGCGTTGAACTCGGGGAACTTCTTCAACGCTGCCACGGCCGCCTTGATCATGAAGGCCAGCATCGTGACCTTCACACCCGACTTCTCGTTTTCCTTGTTCAACTGAACCCGGAAGGCTTCCAGCTCGGTGATGTCCGCATCGTCGTGGTTCGTGACGTGCGGGATCACCACCCAGTTGCGGTGCAGGTTCGCGCCCGAGATCTTCTTGATGCGCGACATGTCCTTGCGCTCGATCGGACCGAACTTGGCGAAGTCCACCTTCGGCCAAGGCAGCAGCCCGGGGAAAGCACCTTCCGATCCCGCCGCCGGGGCCTTGGCCTGCTGAGCAACCGTCTGCAAGCTGCCCGTCATCACCGTGCGCACGAAGTTCTGCACGTCATGCTGGGTGATGCGGCCCTTGAAGCCGGAGCCCTTGACCTCGGCCAGCGGCACGCCCAGCTCGCGCGCAAACTTGCGGATGCTCGGCGAGGCGTGCGGCAGAGCCGCCGAAGGTGTGCCTGGCTGATGTGCTGGCAAGACCGCCGCCGCGACAGCGGCAGCCGGTGCAGCCACCGCAGCGGTGTCCACCACGGGTGCACTGGCAGGTGCCGAAGCAGGGACTGCAGGCGCAGCAACCGGAGCCGTCTCAGGCGCCGGCGCAGAGGCCGCCGGTGCAGCCACGGCAGTTGCTGCGGCAGCCGAAGCCACAGCGGCACCATCAGCCGTCTCCAGCATCAGGACCAGGGAGCCCGTGCTCACCTTGTCACCCAAAGCCACCCTCAACTCCTTCACCACGCCCGCGTGGGAAGACGGAATTTCCATCGAAGCCTTGTCAGACTCCACCGTGATCAAGCTCTGTTCGGCCTTCACGGTATCGCCGGCTTTCACCAGCACCTCGATGATCGCCACTTCATCAAAGTCCCCAATGTCAGGGACCTTCACTTCAATCAATGCCATTTTGTGTCTCCATTCAGGACGACGTCATACGTTGGTTCGACAGCCCAAGCCCGCGCACATCGGTGGCGCAGGGCTTGAGCCTCGGTTCGGTGTCTGAGAGCCTCAGGCGTACAGCGGGTTGACCTTGTCAGCCTTGATCCCGTACTTCTGAATGGCCTCGGCCACCTTGGCCAGCGGCAACTTGCCATCGTCGGCCAGCGCCTTGAGGGCGGCCACCACGATGTAATGGCGATTGATTTCGAAGTGCTCGCGCAGCTTGCTGCGGAAGTCGCTGCGACCGAAACCGTCCGTGCCCAGCACCTTGTAGCTGCGGCCCTTGGGGATGAACGGACGAATCTGCTCTGCGTAGGCCTTCATGTAGTCGGTCGATGCCACCACGGGGCCGTCGAACGGCTGCAACTGCTCCGTCACGAACGGCAGCTTCGGCGTCTCCAGCGGATGCAGCAGGTTGAAGCGATCGGCATTCTGACCATCGCGGGTCAGCTCGTTGAAGCTCGGGCAGCTCCACACGTTGGCCGACAGACCCCAGTCGGACTCCAGCAGCACCTTGGCGGCGATCGACTCGCGCAAGATCGTGCCCGAACCCAGCAGGTTCACGCAGGTCTTGCCGGCTTCGCCTTCCTGCAGCAGGTACATGCCCTTGAGGATCTGCTCTTCCGTCCCTTGCTTGAGGCCCGGCATCGCATAGTTCTCGTTGAGCAGAGTCAGGTAGAAGAACACGTTTTCCTGGTTCTCGACCATGCGCTTGAGGCCATGGTGCAGGATCACGCCCACTTCGTGCGCAAACGTCGGGTCATACGACACACAGTTCGGGATGGTGCCGGCCAGGATGTGGCTGTGACCATCTTCGTGCTGCAGACCTTCGCCGTTCAGCGTGGTCCGCCCCGACGTGCCGCCCAGCAGGAAGCCGCGCGCCTGCATGTCACCGGCCGCCCAGGCCAGGTCACCCACGCGCTGGAAGCCGAACATCGAGTAGTACACGTAGAACGGGATCATGATCCGGTTGCTCGTGCTGTAGCTCGTCGCCGCCGCAATCCAGCTCGACATGCCACCGGCTTCGTTGATGCCTTCTTGCAGGATCTGACCGGCCTTGTCCTCGCGGTAGTACATCACCTGGTCCTTGTCGACCGGGGTGTACTGTTGACCTGCAGGGTTGTAGATGCCGATCTGACGGAACAGGCCTTCCATGCCGAAGGTGCGCGCCTCGTCCACCAGAATGGGCACCACACGGGGGCCCAGGGCCTGGTCACGCAGCAGCTGCGTCAGGAAACGCACATACGCCTGGGTGGTGGAAATCTCGCGGCCCTCGACCGTCGGCTCCAGCACCGCCTTGAACGTGTCCAGCGGCGGGATGGTGAACTGCTCGTCGGCCTTCACGCGGCGGTGCGGCAGGTAGCCACCCAGTGCCTTGCGACGCTCGTGCAGGTACCGCATCTCCGGTGAATCTTCGGAGGGCTTGTAGAACGGGATCTTCGGCAGCTCGCTGTCCGGGATCGGCAGATTGAAGCGATCACGCATATAGCGGATGTCGTCATCCGTCAGCTTCTTGGTCTGGTGAACGGTGTTCTTGCCCTCACCGGCCTTGCCCATGCCGTAGCCTTTGACCGTCTTGATCAACAGCACGGAGGGCTGGCCCTTGTGATTCACAGCTCGGTGGTAAGCCGCGTACACCTTCTGCGGATCGTGGCCGCCACGCTTGAGCGCAAAGATCTGCTCGTCGGTCATGTTGGCGACCAGTGCCGCCACACGTGGATCACGCTCGAAGAAGTGCTTGCGGACATAGGCGCCATCGTTGGCCTTCATGGCCTGATAGTCACCGTCCGGGATGTCCATCATGATCTTGCGCATGATGCCGTCCTTGTCCTTGGCCAGCAGCGCATCCCATTCGCTGCCCCACAGCAGCTTGATCACGTTCCAGCCCGAGCCGCGGAACTCGCCTTCGAGTTCCTGAACGATCTTGCCGTTGCCACGCACCGGGCCGTCCAGACGCTGCAGGTTGCAGTTCACCACGAAGATCAGGTTGTCGAGCTTTTCACGCGCCGCCAGGCCGATGGCGCCCAGCGATTCGGGCTCGTCCATCTCGCCGTCGCCGCAAAACACCCAGACCTTGCGGTTGCTGGTGTCGGCAATGCCGCGGGCGTGCAGGTACTTCAGGAAACGTGCCTGGTAGATCGCCATCAAGGGGCCCAGGCCCATCGACACGGTCGGGAACTGCCAGAACTCCGGCATCAGCTTGGGGTGCGGGTAGCTCGACAGCCCCTTGCCATCGACTTCCTGACGGAAATTGAGCAACTGCTCCTCGGTCAGGCGGCCTTCCAAGTAGGCGCGGGCATACACACCGGGCGACACGTGGCCCTGGAAGTAGATGCAGTCGCCACCGTGGCCTTCGCTCTCGGCGTGCCAGAAATGGTTGAAGCCTGCGGCAAACATGTGCGCCAGCGAGGCAAACGAGCCAATGTGACCGCCCAGATCGCCGCCGTCTTCCGGATTGTGGCGATTGGCCTTGACCACCATCGCCATGGCATTCCAGCGCATGTAAGCGCGCAGCCGTCCCTCGATTTCCAGATTGCCCGGGCTGCGAACCTGGTCTTCCACCGGAATGGTGTTGACGTAAGCCGTATTGGCCGAGAAAGGCATGTCGATCCCTGCCTGGCGGGCATGGTCGAGCACATTTTCAAGGAGTTGGTGGGCGCGGTCGCGGCCCTCGGAGTCGATGACGGCGGACAGGGCGTCCAGCCACTCACGGGTTTCTTGGGGATCCTGGTCCTGAGGGGCGGACGCCATGGGATCTTGAGCAGACATGGGTTAAGTCTCCAGATTGTTGATAGCGGCAAACCATCCATTTAAGGGTGGTCACCAGGGCTTCGGTCCGTGGGTAAACGGCAAAGCCCCGACACTACGAATCGTTTGCGCAACAGGGTGGCATTGCGAAACTTCCGAAAATATAAGCGATAAGTGCGCTCTCCAAGGGCGAGCTTCGCCGACTGATAATCACCCCATGGCATTTCCGTCACCTCATCACGTCCCGAATTCACCCTCCAGCCCGCCGAAGGCCGACACGCCCAACCGCCTGTTCTGGCGCTGGTGGCGCAAGCAAAGCCCCAGTCAGCAGGACCGCTACGCGACCCTGGGCCCGCTGGTGTCGGTGCTCCTCTTTCTGGTGGTGATCATTGCGGCCTTCTGGTATTTGCGCAATGAGGAACTGGAGCGGGAGCAGGAATCGGTCAAGCGCGACACCGAGGTCGTGCAGCAACAACTGCGTCTGCGCCTGATCGAAAACCAGGAACACCTGCAACGCCTGGCCCGCGACGTCAATTTCAAGGCCATCTCCGCCGAGCAGTTCATGCTGCAAGCCAGCGACTTCGTGCGCCCGCGTCCGGAGATTTTGAGCATCTCCTGGCTGCAGGCTGACGCCAAGGTCAAGGCCGCTCGCACCACCCTGACCCTGTCTCTGGAGTCGGGCCAGTCGGTGGACCGCGACCCGCTGGAGAACCAGGCCGACCTGTACACCCCCCTGCATGCGACGCCCGAGCCCCGGCAGGCCCTCGCGCAGGCGCGGGAGCGCAACCAACCCGCTTACTCACATCCATTCCTCAACGGCGCCGGCAGCAAGGTCATCCAGCTGTACCTGCCCATGGTGGATCGGCAGGGTTTTGCGGGCGCCATCGTCGCCGAATACTCCCTCGAAGCCCTCATGCGCCACCAGGTGCCGCAAGAGGTGATGCAGCGCCACGCCATGAGCCTGGTGCGCGCCGACGGCGACCTGCTGACCAGTTCGGTCGGAGCGGTCACCTCCCGATCCGCCAAACCCAGCTTCGTCCACGACGTCATCGTCACGCCCATCGGCAATGGCCTGCTCTTGCGTGGCATGGGGTTCAAAACCTCGTCCAGCCTGGTCGGCAGCACCCTGTTCTGGATGGTTGTCGCCCTGTCCTTGCTCACCGTGTGGACCTTGGTCGGCACGCTGCGCCACATGCGCCGCCGTGCCGACATCCAGAAAACGCTCGTGCAAGAGACCAACTTCCGGCGTGCGATGGAAAACTCCATGCTGACCGGCATGCGCACCATCGACCTGGAAGGCCGCATCACCTACGTCAACCCGGCCTTCTGCGCCATGACCGGCTTTGCCGAGCACGAGCTCATCGGTACGCTCCCGCCCTACCCCTACTGGCCACGCGACCGCCTCGAAGAATTCCACCGCATGTTCCAGCAGGAGATGATGGGCCGCAGCCCCATGGGTGGCGTCGAGATCAACATGGAGCGCCGTGACGGCAGCCAGTTCGACGCGCGCATGTACGTTTCACCGCTGATCGACGCCGAGGGCAGCCAGACCGGCTGGATGACCTCGGTCACCAACATCACCGAAGCCAAGCGCGTGCGCGACCAACTCACCGCCGCCCACGAGCGCTTCACCACCGTGTTGGAGGGGCTGGACGCGGCCGTGTCCGTGATGTCGGTTCAGCGGGGCGAAATGCTGTTTGCCAACCGTTCCTACCGCCTCTGGTTTGGCGGCAACCCGGAAGCGCACGTGCAGCTCACCGGGGGACAGGTCATGCCCGACGAGATCATCGACCGCGACGAGTCCGTGGACCACTTTGGCGGCCTGCCCACCCACAACCTCACCGATGCCGGCAGCGACACGCACGAGGTCTACATGGACAACGTGCAAAAGTGGTTCGACGTGCGCGCCCGCTACGTGCAGTGGACCGACGGCAACCTGGCCCAGATGCTGATCGCCACCGACATCACCGCGCGCAAGCAGGCCGAAGACGCCGCCGCCCGCCAGGCTGAAAAGTCACAGTTCACCAGCCGCCTCATCACCATGGGCGAGATGGCGTCCACCGTCGCGCACGAGCTCAACCAGCCACTGGCCGCCATCTCCAACTACTGCAGCGGCATGATCAGCCGCGTGCAGTCCGGCAACATCGACAACGAACAGCTGGTGGGCGCCCTGGAGAAAACCTCGCGTCAGGCCCAACGTGCCGGCCAGATCATCCACCGCATCCGCCAGTTCGTGAAGCGCAGCGAGCCTCAACGCCAGCCCGCGCGGGTGCGCGACATCATCGATGCCGTGCTGGAGCTGGCCGTGTTCGAGATGAAGCGTCGCCGTGTCACCCTCAATTCGACGGTGGCCAACCGCCTGCCCACGATCATGGCCGACCCCATCCTGATCGAGCAGGTGCTACTCAATCTGCTCAAGAACGCCGCCGAAGCAATCGACTCCGGGCAAACGCCGCAATCGCGCCGCCACATCGACCTGCGCGTGCAGCAGCGGCACATCGAGGATCAAGGTGAGGTGGTGGAGTTCTCCGTCACCGACGGTGGTCCGGGCATGCGCGAAGACATGCTGGCCCGCCTGTTCGAGGCCTTCCACTCGACCAAGGCTGAGGGCCTGGGCATCGGTCTGAGCCTGTGCCGATCGATCATCGAGTCGCACCACGGTCGCATCAAGGCCGAGAACATCTACAATGGTCAGATGGTCATGGGGTGCCGGTTCACGTTCACCCTCCCGATCGACAACTGCGACGAGGCCGACACAGGTCTTCCTTTTCCCACCGATTTACTTGCCGAAGAACCATGAGCTTGATCCCGAAAAAAGGCACTGTGTATGTGGTTGACGACGACGAAGCCGTGCGCGACTCGTTGCAATGGCTACTGGAAGGCAAGGACTACCGCGTCCGCTGTTTCGACTCGGCTGAATCCTTTCTGGCGCGTTTCGATCCCCGTGAAGTCGCCTGTCTGATCGCCGACATCCGCATGGATGGCATGAGCGGCCTGGAGCTGCAAGACAAGCTGCTGGAGCGCAAGTCGCCTCTGCCCATCGTCTTCATCACCGGTCACGGTGACGTGCCCATGGCTGTCAACACCATGAAAAAGGGCGCGATGGACTTCATCGAGAAGCCCTTCAAGGAAGACGCCCTGGTCGCCTTGGTCGAGCGCATGCTGGAAGAGGCCCGCACCGCCTTCTCGCAGTCGCAAGAAGCCGCCAGCCGCGATGCCCTGCTGTCGCGCCTGACCACCCGCGAGGCACAGGTGCTCGAGCGCATCGTCGCCGGCCGCCTGAACAAACAGATCGCCGACGACCTGGGCATCAGCATCAAGACGGTGGAAGCCCACCGTGCCAACGTGATGGAAAAGCTCAACGCCAACACCGTGGCCGACCTGCTCAAGATTGCCCTGGGTGCCAACGCACCTGCCGCAAGCTCAGCCAAGTAAGCCACCGCCCAGAGCACGGTCTTGACCGTCTCTCGCTGAAAGGCCGCCCACCCCGCTGTGGCGGCCTTTTTCAATTGACCCTTTGATTGCACCCCCATCGGAGCAGCCCATGACCGCCCAACTCATCGACGGCAACGCCCTGTCCAAACAACTGCGCGCTGAAGTCGCCCAACGCGCCGCCACCCTCACCGCCCAGGGCACCCGACCCGGCTTGGCCGTGGTGCTGGTGGGCGAGAACCCTGCCAGCCAGGTTTACGTTCGCAACAAGGTCAAGGCCTGCGAAGAGGCCGGTTTTCACTCCGTGCTGGAAAAGTACGACGCCACCATGACCGAGGCTGAGCTGCTGACCCGGGTCGAGGCCCTGAACAACGACCCGAGCATCCACGGCATCCTGGTGCAGTTGCCCCTGCCCAAGCACATCGACGACCACAAGGTCATCGAAGCCATCTCTCCGCTGAAGGACGTGGACGGCTTCCACGTCGCCAGCGCCGGCGCCCTGATGGTCGGTGAAGTCGGCTTCAAGGCCTGCACGCCTTACGGCTGCATGAAGATGCTTGAGTCCATCGGCATGACCGACCTTCGCGGCAAGCACGCGGTGGTCATTGGCCGCTCCAACATCGTCGGCAAGCCCATGGCCATGATGCTGCTGGCTGCCAATGCCACCGTCACCATCACCCACAGCGGCACCGCTGACTTGGGCGCCATGACCCGCCAGGCTGACATCGTGGTCGCCGCCGTGGGCAAGCGCAATGTGCTGACCGCAGACATGCTCAAGCCCGGCGCCGTGGTGATCGACGTGGGCATGAACCGCAACGACGAAGGCAAGCTCTGCGGCGACGTGGACTTTGCAGGCTGCGCGGAAGTTGCCGGCTACATCACCCCCGTGCCAGGTGGGGTCGGCCCGATGACGATTACCATGTTGCTGGTCAACACCATGGAAGCGGCCGAGCGCGCCGCCGCCCAGGCCTGATCACCCCTGGGCCGACGCCCGTACCGCGTCGGCCTTGCATTTCCTCGGTGGCCCCCCATCTACCGCACAGGACATTCTTGCGCTTCTCCCGGATCCCCCATGAGCACCAACCCACTGCTTGACACCACCGGCTTGCCCCTGTTTGATCAGATCAAGCCCGAACACGTGACGCCAGCCCTGGACGTGCTGCTGGCCGATGCCGAAGCTGCGCTGACCAAGGTCACCGGCCCAGACGTGCCGCCGGACTACGACGCCCTGTCCCTGCTGCTGGATGTGAGCACCGAGCGCCTGGGCCGTGCCTGGGGCGCCGTGGGTCACCTCAACAGTGTGGCCGACACCCCGGAGATCCGCGCCGCGTACAACGAAAACCTGCCGCGCATCACCGAGTTCTACACTCGCCTGGGCTCCGACGAGCGCCTGTACGCCAAGTACAAGGCCCTCAACGAAGCCCAAAAGGGGCTCGACCCCGAGCGCCGTCTGAGCCCGGCAAGGCAACGCGCCCTCGACCTGGCGCTGCGCGGTTTTGTGTTGGGTGGCGCCGAGCTGCAAGGCGAAGCCAAGGCACGTTTTGCGGCCATCCAGGAAGAGCACGCGGCCAAGTCGCAGGCCTTTTCCGAACACGTGATGGACGCCACCGATGCCTACAGCTGCTACGTGCGGGCCGATGAACTGGCGGGCGTGCCCGAGGATGTGCTGCACGCCACCCGTGCCGCAGCCGAAGCAGAAGGCAAAGAGGGTCACAAGCTGACCTTGCACATGCCGTGCTACCTGCCCGTCATGCAGTACGCCAGCAACCGCGCGCTGCGCGAAACGATGTACCGCGCTTACGCCACCCGCGCCAGCGAGTTCGGGCCTGAAGAGCGCGACAACTCCGCCTTGATGAGCGACCTGTTGGCGCTGCGCCAGGAAGAAGCCCGCCTGCTGGGCTACGCCAACTATGCCGAGGTGTCGCTGGTGCCCAAGATGGCCGACAGCCCGGACCAGGTGATGCATTTCCTGCGTGACCTGGCCCAGCGCGCCCGCCCGTTTGCCGAGAAGGACATGGCCGAGCTGCGCGACTTTGCCCGCACCGAGTGCAGCCTGCCCGACCTGCAAGCCTGGGATGTGGCCTTTGTGAGCGAAAAGCTCAAGGAGGCCCGCTACGCCTTCAGCGACCAGGAAGTCAAACAGTACTTCACCGAGCCCACCGTGCTCAAGGGCCTGTTCGGCCTGATCGAAAAGCTGTTCGACGTGCAGATTCAACCTGACAGCGCGCCCGTGTGGCACGAGTCGGTGCGCTTCTTCCGCATCGAGCGGGCCGGCCAGCTGATCGGCCAGTTCTACCTCGACCCCTACGCCCGCGTCGGCAAGCGCCCCGGTGCCTGGATGGACGACGTGCGTGGCCGCTGGACGCGCCCGGACACCCAGGGCACCCAGACCCCGGTGGCCCACCTGGTGTGCAACTTCGCCAAGGGCGTGGGCGGCAAGCCGGCCCTGCTCACCCACGACGACGTCACCACCCTGTTCCATGAGTTCGGCCACGGCCTGCACCACATGCTCACGCAAGTGAACGACATTGGGGTGTCGGGCATCAGTGGCGTCGAGTGGGATGCGGTCGAGCTGCCCAGCCAGTTCATGGAGAACTTCTGCTGGGAGTGGGACGTGGTCCAGCAGCTCACCAGCCATGTCGACACCGGGGCGCACCTGCCGCGTGCGTTGTTCGACAAGATGGTCGCCGCCAAGAACTTCCAGAGCGGCATGCAGACCCTGCGCCAGATCGAGTTCTCGCTGTTCGACATGCGCCTGCACGCCGAACCCGAGTCGGACGCGAACGTTCAGAAGGTGGTCGACGAGGTGCGCGCCGAAGTGGCCGTCAACATCCCGCCGGCTTTCAACCGCTTTCAGCACAGCTTTTCACACATCTTTGCAGGCGGCTACGCGGCAGGCTATTACAGCTACAAGTGGGCTGAGGTACTCTCTGCGGATGCGTACGCTGCTTTCGAGGAAGCCGCGACCGCCGAGTTTGGGGTGTTGAGCCCCGAAGTCGGTCGTCGCTACCGTGAGACCATTCTCGAGGCGGGCGGCAGCCGTTCGGCCATGGAGAACTTCAAGGCCTTCCGGGGCCGCGAACCGCGCATCGACGCCTTGCTGCGTCATCAAGGCATGAGTTGAGTACCCCAAGGGGCTGAGGGAGTTGAAGATGAACCGCGTTGTGGTGAGTGCATTGGTCAGCGGATTGCTCTGTGCAGGCGTGTCATCGCCGGCCTGGGCGCAGTACAAGGTGGTCGGCCCCGATGGCCGCGTCACCTACACCGACCGCCCCCCGGTCGACCGCCCTTCCCAGGCGGTCAAGTCGTCGGGCACGGCAGCCGGCAGCGTGCCGCTGCCCTATACCTTGCGCAACGTGGTGGCACGCTACCCGGTCACGCTGTACACCAGCACCGCCTGCTCGGCCTGCGACGCGGGCCGGGCCTTGCTCAAGGCGCGCGGGGTGCCCTTCACCGAGAAAACGGTGACCACCT
>JAGNPA010000263.1 GCA_017989885.1 Aquabacterium sp. | reverse complement strand
GCCACGGCATGGTCCGCGTCGAGGTGCGTTGCCAAAACTGCGGCGCCCACCTGGGCCACGTCTTCGAAGATGGCCCCCAGCCCACGGGGGAGCGCTACTGCATCAACTCCGCCGCGCTAGACTTCGATCCGCGCCAGCCTTGAGCGCACCAACCAGCGGCCGCTGAACCCGTGCCGGATATTTCATGAAGATCTTTTTTGACCTGCTGCCCATCATCCTGTTTTTTGCCAGCTACAAGTGGGCTGGCAGCAATGCGGAGCAGGCAGCGCAATGGCTGAACCACTATCTGGGTTTTGCCGTCTCTGGCGGCAGTGTGGGCGTGACCGAGGCCCCCGTGCTGCTGGCCACCGTGGTGGTGGTGGTCGCCACGATGCTCCAGATTCTGGTGCTCAAGGCCCTGGGCAAACGTGTGGACAAGATGCTCTGGGCGGGCCTGGCCGTGGTCGTGGTGCTGGGCGGCTTGACCCTGTGGTTTCACGATGAAACCTTCATCAAGTGGAAGCCCACCGTCATCTACTGGCTGATGGCGACCGGCTTCCTGATCACCGAAATCGTGCTGGGCAAGAAGATGCTGCGCCAGATGATGGGTGGGCAGGTGCACGTGCCCGATCCCGTCTGGCGCACGCTGGGCTGGGCCTGGGTGCTGTTCTTCGCCGGCATGGGCGTGCTCAACCTGTGGGTGGCCTTCAACTTCCCGACCGACACCTGGGTGAGCTTCAAGATGTGGGGCAGCCTGGGCCTGACCCTGGTCTTCACCCTGGCGCAGGGCGTGTACCTGAGCCGTCACATGACCGAAGACGTGAAGGACGCCGCATGAGCGCCGGATCCGTTTCCGCCAGCCAGATGGAAGCAGTGCTGCAGCAGGCCCTGCAGCCCGAGTCCGTCACCGTCATCGACGACACGGCCGACCACATGGGCCATGCCGGACACAGCGGCGCCCCCAGCGGCACGCACTTCACCATTCAGATACGGGGGCGCTGCTTCAACGGTTTGTCGCATGTGCAGCGTCACCGCCTTGTGTATGATGCTTTGCGCGATTTGATTCCGCAGGGCGTTCATGCCCTGGCCATCAAAGCCGAGCCCGTCTGAACCCTCTACAGAAAGCTTTTCGCTCATCATGAAGATCTCTCGTATCGCCAAGGCTGCTGTGCTGGCCGCTACTGTCACGCTGGCTGCACCTTCGGTGTTCGCGCAAAACATCGCCATCGTCAACGGCAAGGCCGTGCCCAAGGCGCGCGCCGACGCCATGATCGACCAGATCCTGAAGAACCAGCAGCCTGGCCAGCCGCCGCAAACGCGCACGCCCGACCTGGAGCAAAAGGTCAAGGACGAAATCGTCATGCGCGAAATCTTCATCCAGGAAGCCGAGCGTCGTGGCCTGAACACGTCGCCCGACTACAAGACGCAGATGGAGTTCGCCCGTCAGTCCATCCTGATCCGCTCGCTGTTCCAGGACTTCGAAGCCAAGAACCAGATGAGCGAGGCCGAAGCCCGCGCCGAGTACGACAAGATCAAGGCAGCCAACGGCGCCAAGGAACTGCGCGCTCGCCACATCCTGGTCGAGGGTGAAGACGAAGCCAAGTCCCTGCTGGCCAAGATCAAGGGCGGCGCCAAGTTCGAAGAACTGGCCAAGAAGAACTCCAAGGACCCCGGCTCAGCCGAAAACGGTGGCGACCTGGATTGGGCCAACCCCAGCAACTACGTGCCCGAGTTCTCGCAGGCGCTGCTCAAGCTGAAGAAGGGCGAAGTCACCAGCGCCCCGGTGAAGTCGCAGTTCGGCTGGCACATCATCAAGCTGGAAGACGAGCGCGTGGCCCAGTTCCCTGAGTTCGAAGAAGTCAAGGCGCAAATCATGCAGCGCGGCACGCAGGCCAAGATGGCCAAGTTCCGCGACGACCTGAAGGCCAAGGCCAAGACCGACTACAAGTTCAGCAACTGAACCCGCTGAGGCGGCTGGCCTGCGGGCTGGCTGCACTGCAAAGCACAACGCGCCCCGTGGGGCGCGTTGTTGTTTCTGGCGTCCGCGCTGGGCGTCAGGCGCGTTTGCGGAACACCAGATCCCACACGCCGTGGCCCAGGCGCAGACCACGGTTTTCAAACTTGGTCAGGGGGCGATAGGCCGGCTTCTCGGCGTAGGTGTCTGCCGTGTTGACCAGGCCGGGCTCGGCGGACAGCACTTCGAGCATCTGCTGGGCGTAGGGCTCCCAGTCGGTGGCGCAGTGCACGTAGCCGCCCGGCGCGAGGCGTGAGGTCAGGTGAGCCACCAGCGGGGCCTGGATGAGGCGGCGCTTGTTGTGGCGCTTCTTGTGCCAGGGGTCGGGGAAGAAGATGTGCACGCCCGCGAGGGACGCCGGCGGAATCATGTGCTCCAGCACCTCGACCGCGTCGTGGCGCAGGATGCGCAGGTTGCTCAGGCCCATGTCGCCAATGTGCTTGAGCAGGGCGCCCACGCCAGGTTCGTGCACCTCGCAGCCGATGAAATCGGTGTCGGGCAGGGTTTGCGCGATCTTCGCGGTGGCATCGCCCATGCCGAAGCCGATTTCCAGCACGACCGGGGCGGTGCGCCCGAACGTGGCGGGGTAGTCCAGCGGGGCCTTGGCGAAGGGCAGCACAAAGCGTGGGCCCAGTTCAGCCAGCGCGCGGGCCTGGCCCTCGGTGGTGCGCCCGGCACGCATCACGAAGGTCTTGATGGTGCGGTGGTGGCGTTCTCCCGCTTCGGCATCGGCGGCAGGCGTGTCAGGATCTTGTGGGGCGAGGTCGGGGCTGGACATGCGAGAGGATTTCAGACCGGTGGATCAAGGGCGAGAGTGTGCCTCAGTCTGAGGTGCGTCGCAAACATGAGACGGTCGGGCCAAGGGGGAAGCATGGCATGAGGCTACAATGCGTTCGAACGCGGGTGTCGTTCAATGGTAGGACTCTTGCTTCCCAAGCAAATAACGTGGGTTCGATTCCCATCACCCGCTCCACATACCATGTCAAAGGCCGCTAGGAACATACACTTGGCGGCCTTTTTCTTTGGTAAATCAATGTTTACCTTGCGGTGACGTACAGCGGTCGTACGGGTTCAGACCCGCGCCCCGCGATCCTGCCATTTGGACCTGAGTGCCTCATACAACTCGGCCGGCCCCAGCAAGATGTGCTTCAAGCCCTGGCGCACCTTGTCGGAATCAATGGCCTGTTTGCTCATCGTGCTGTGCGCCTCGAACGCATCCATGATGGCGTTCATCAGCTCGGACGACAGGTCCGGCGAGTTGGCGAACTGCTCCTTGGAGTTGTTGGCCGCCTGCTGCATCAACAGGTCTGACTCCAGCAACTTGCCCATCAGCACGTTGTTCACGTAGACCAGCTTGTCGTCCTCGGTGAGCTCGCCCTCAAACAGGTCGTTCACCTTCTGTACGATCGCCGACAGCTTGATCTTTTCCTTGTCCTGGACCTGGCCCGTGCCGGGCTCTGTCATCGGATCGAGCTTGTACTCACCGTCAGCCTCGCCCAGCGTCAATGACGAGTCACCTTGCCTCTTGAGCTTGTGGTGGGTCAGCGTGACCTTGGACAGGTCCACACCTTCACGCTCCCGGCCGAAATCCAGCAGGGGCAGCAGGCGCTTGAAGAAGATGGATCGCTTCTCGATGGCCGTGTTGCCGTAGTCGAACATCTGCGACAGGAAGGCATACACACGCCCGAAGGTGCCCAGATCCCGCTTGAACAGGACCAGCGCATCCAACTCGTCCTTGGCAGCCTGAGCTTCGGGGCCATCAGGGTTCTTGG
>JAGNPA010000262.1 GCA_017989885.1 Aquabacterium sp. | reverse complement strand
GCCTGGTGGTGGGCCTCGATGGCACCGGCGACCAGACCACCCAGACCCCCTTCACCACGCAGAGCGTGCAGGCCATGCTGCAGCAGATGGGCATCAACATGCCCGCTGGTGCCGCCGCGTTCTTGAGCTGCATGGCGGCACCAGCGGGCATGTTGATGCCCATCTGCTGCAGCATGGCCTGCACGCTCTGCGTGGTGAAGGGGGTCTGGGTGGTCTGGTCGCCGGTGCCATCGAGGCCCACCACCAGGCCGTAGCCGGTCAACTGGTTGGTGCGCACGCCCTGAACGGCGGCGATTTCCTTGAGCCGGACGGCTTGCGCTTCCAGCGGCCACCACGGGGCGGCCGAGGCGGCCAGAAAGGCCAGGGCAATCAGCGGCTTGGTGCGGGTGGAGGTGGAAGTCATGGGCCGAATCCTTTAAGGGGTCGGCTCCATTTTGGAGAACTTTAGAACGGGATAACGCTCAAAAAGAAGCGCGCAAGCCAGCCTATTCCCATCGCTTCCTGGCGGGCGCCCCGTCCAGTTTGCTCCACCCGGACGTTGGCCACCTGGGCCGAACTCACGCTGTTGCCCGGCTGGATGGTCATCGGATCGACCTGGCCGGAAAAGCGCAAGATGTCCACGCTCTGGCCCACGCCGATCTGCTTTTCGCCAGCCACCAACAGGTGGCCGTTGGGCAGCACCTCGGTGACGGTGGTCGTGATGGTGCCGTTGAACAGATTGCTGGCTTCGCTGGAGCCGGTGCCGTCGAACGTGTTGTTGCTGCTCCCGCCGACGGCCAGCTTGCCCAGAAGCGAAGATGTGCCGGGCACAAATGGGAGAGCCGAGACCGAGCCCGAGATCGAGCCGGACTTTTCAATGCTGCTGCTGCTTTCCTGCTTGGCCGTGATCGACTCGCGGATGACGATGGTGACGATGTCGCCCACCATCCGTGCGCGGTGCGTTTCGTACAGGGGGCGGTAGCCTGCGCTCTGGAAAATGGCACCGCTTTGCGCCGGCGCGTAGGTCTGCGGCAGCGGGCGTGCCTGAACGGGCTCCGCAATGTCGACCTTGGGCGCCATGGCCATGCAGCCGGTGAGCAGCAGCACGCCGGCCAGAGCGGCCGCGTGCGACAGTCTGGACAGCGTACGCATCACAATTGCCCCAGCTTTTGCAGCATCTGATCCGAGGTCTGGATGGCCTTGGAGTTCAATTCGTAGGCGCGCTGGGTCTGGATCATGGTGACCAACTCCTGCACGACGTTGACGTTGGACGACTCCAGGAAGCCTTGTGACAGCGAGCCAAAGTTTTCGCTGTTGGGGCTGCCAGTTTGCGGGGTGCCCGAAGAGGCCGTTTCCGCAAACAGGTTCTGTCCCTTGGGGTCCAAGCCGGCCGGATTGATGAAGGTCGCCAGTTGCAACTGACCCAGCTGCTGGATGGCTGTCGAGCCCGGCTGGGTGACCGTGACCGTGCCATCGTTGCCAATGGTCAGGTTTTTGGCGTTGGCCGGCACCGTGATGCCCGGTTGCAGCACATAGCCGTTGTTGGTGACGATCTGGCCGTTCGAGTCCAGCTTGAACGAGCCATCACGGGTGTAGCCCGTGGTGCCATCGGGCATGGTGATCTGGAAGAAGCCGTCGCCCTGAATCGCGATGTCCAGGCTGTTGGAGGTCTGCTGCAGCGTGCCCTGCGTGAACTCACGCGAGGTGGCCACGGTGCGCACCCCCAGGCCCACTTGCAGCCCCGTGGGCAGCTGGGTTTGTTCGGAGCTGTTGGCGCCGCTTTGTCGCAGGGTCTGGTACATCAGATCCTCGAACTGGGCGTGCGACTGCTTGTAGCCCGTGGTCGAGCTGTTGGCCAGGTTGTGCGAGATGTGGTCCAGCTGAACCTGCTGGGCATCCATGCCCGACTTGGAAATCCACAGTGAACGCATCATGGCCGTTCTCCTTTGAGGTCAATACGCAATGCTTGCTCAGTGTCCAGGCAATCAGCCGGCGTTGCTCAGCAGTTGAGCGGCCGCTTTCTCGTCCTGTTCTGCGGTTTGCATCATCTTCATCTGCGTTTCAAACTGGCGGGCGGCCGCGATCATCGACACCATGGTCTCGATGGGGTTCACGTTCGAGCCTTCCAGGGCGCCGTCTTGCAGCTGTGCCACCGCGTCGGCCGGCAGGTCGCCATCGGGCGAGCGGAACAGACCGTCATCGCCACGGTTCAGCTTGGTTTCGGGGGTGACCAGCTTCAGGCGGCCCACCGGGGTGGTGATGCCGCCTTGCTGGCGCACGCTCACCGTGCCGTCGGGCGCAATGCTGGGCTGCGTGTTGGGTGGGATGTTGATCGGGCCGCCATCGCCCATCACCTGCAAGCCACTTTGGGTGACCAGATTGCCTTGCGCATCGACCACCAGGGAGCCCGCACGCGTGTAGGCCTCGGTGCCGTCCAGCGCCTGCACCGCGAGCATGGACTTGCCACGCATGGCCACGTCCAGCGCCCGGCCGGTGAAGTTGATGGGGCCGGCGCTGTCGTCGTAGCCCACCGTGGTGTCCAGCGCATACACGCGGGTGCTGGCGCCATCGCCGCGCACGGGCACGGCGCGCACTGCTTGCAACTCGGCGCGAAAGCCCGTGGTGCTCACGTTCGCCAAGTTGTGCGAGAGCACTTCCTGGCGCTGCATGTTCATCTTGGCGCCGGCCATGCTGAGGTAGATCATGCGGTCCATGATGGGCTCCTGGTGTCAGCGAAAATCAGCGCAGGTTGACCAAGGTCTGCAAAACCTGGTCTTCGGTCTTGATCGTCTGCGCGTTGGCCTGGTAGGCACGCTGCGCCACGATCATGTTGACCAGCTCGCCGGTCAGGTCCACGTTCGATTCTTCCAGCGCGCCCGATTGCAGCAGGCCGTAGACGCCGCTGCCTGGCGCGCCCAGCGGCAGGGGCTCACCCGATGCGCTGGTGGCCTTCCACTCGTTGCCGCCAATCGGCTGCAGGCCATTGAGGTTCTTGAAGTCGGCCAGCTGGACGCGGGCAATGGCCTTGGATTGGCCGTTGGTGTAGCGGGCCATGACCGTGCCATCGCTCTCGACGATGAAGTCCGACAGATTGCCCTGTGCATAGCCGCCGCCGCTCAGGTCGGTCACCGCATACTTGCCAGCGTACTCGGTGAGCCCGGACACATTGATGGTCACGCCTGTGATGGGTTGTCCGTTCATGCCGCCCGGGATGTCCACTGCGGGCAAGATGGTGTTGGGCGGCAGGCTGCCGTCGATATTGAACGTCAGCGTGCCGACCGGCACTGGTGCAGGGGTGGGTACCGTGGTCGCAGCGTCGATGGGCAGTACCGAGGCTGCGTTGGTGTTACCGTCAGCCGTCATGTAGACCTCCCAGGTGCCGCCATCGGTCGCATTCGCGTCGGCGATCTTGCGGAAGTAGTAGTTCGCGGCCACGGGGGCGCCGTTGTCGCCATACACCGTTTGGGAGGTGACAAAGTTGTAGGTGCTGGGTTGGGAGAAGTCCAGGACAGGATTGGTGGGGATCTGGGCGCTCGCATCCAGGTTGGCCGTCATGCTGATCTTGCTGGCGGCCTGGGGCGGCGAGCTGTCATTGGTCAGCCGAATAGGCGTGCCTGCCGGGCCAGCGGGGGAGCCCGCAGCGTCCAGCGCCTGCCCCAGCAACTGGTGCTTCTCGTTGTTGACGAGGAAGCCGTCCTTGTCGCGCTTGAACTGGCCATTGCGCGAGTACACCGTTTCACCTTGTGCCGTGGTCAGCGCAAAGAAGCCGCGGCCGTTGATGGCCAGGTCC
>JAGNPA010000261.1 GCA_017989885.1 Aquabacterium sp. | reverse complement strand
GCGGAGACCAGTTTGTCAGCGCCGCCGCCGACTGCGACACGCTGCGCCATCACCTGCCCGGCGTGCTGGCCGTCGAGATGGAAGGGGCGGCCGTCGCCCAGGTCTGCCACGACTTCGGTGTGCCCTACGTCGTGCTGCGCACCATCTCCGACCGGGCCGACGAGTCCGCCCACATCGACTTCCCGCGCTTCGTCCAAGCCGTGGCCTGCCGCTATGCCCTGGCCATGGTCGAGGCGCTGCTGCAGGCAGACCGCGGGTCTTGACGAATGGAGATGGCGAGCGATGTGCGGCATGCTGTGCACACCGCAGTTGGCGCCGGAGCCGTCATGAGCCGCTACACCTCATTCCGCACGTTTTACCCTTTCTACCTGTCTCAGCACGCCAACCGCACCTGTCGCCGCCTGCACTTCGTGGGCTCGTGGTTGGTGTTGATGGTGCTGTTCACGGCCATCACCACCAGCAACTGGGCGTGGCTGTGGGCGGTGCCCGTGCTGGGTTATGGCTTTGCCTGGGTCGGGCACTTCTTTTTCGAGCACAACCGGCCGGCCACCTTCACCTACCCGCTCTACAGCCTGATGGGCGACTGGGTGATGTTCTGGCAGACGCTGACGGGCAAGCTGCGTTTCTGACGCCTCTGAGCTGAGCTGCAGCCATAAAACAGCCCGACGGCAAGCTGTCAGGGCAAGAACTTGCGCGTGCTCGCCGTGCTGATGTCGTCAAGGTGCCTGAACGCGGGCGCGATCTTGGTCATGTCACCGGATGAGACGCCAGTGCACTCGAACGACACCTGCCACTGCCGGACGACCCGCCAGACTTCGGCCATCAACTCCCCAGCGCGTGCCCGGCTCAAAGAAAACATGGGGTGACCCTCCAGAGCGTTGTCGAGCGTGGCGAGGCGGCCCTGCGGGCCAATGCCCAGATGGAGAAAACGCTCGGACGCCAGACTCGGGCGCGGCAGCACGTCGTACAGGGGGCTGAGGCGCCAGCCGGGCAGACGAGGGTCCCACAGGAAGCCGTGGTTGCGCAGATGATCGTCATCGTTGCTGACGAAGATGTTGAAGATCATCCGCTTGAAGAGTTCTTCGTTGTCCGCGCGAATCACGCTGGGATGGCAGTAACGACGTACGGCGGCGGCCAGGTCGGCATACGATTTTGTCCGCGACTCGGTCTCGTCACACCCTACCAGGGTCAGCCCACTCACGAACCCCATGCGGCGCTCGCTCAAGCCGTTGGCGGGTGGGCACATCAAGTCTGTTGTGGCGATGGGCAGCTCTCCCTTCGTCTGCCAATAGCGGTCGAAACGCCGGATCAGCATGACGCGGCGGTCCGCGAGTGTGCGTGTCGTCACAGGGGGCACGCTCAAACCGGCTTCCCGCGCGAGCACCAGCGACGCGCACTCGACCGCAGGGACGTCAAAGGCGTCGTGCTTGCTCTGAAACTTGGCGAGCCAGAGGGTGCCGTCGTCATCGCGCACAGAGGCCTTGGGCCGGGCGCCGCCAAGCGCCGTTCCGGCCGTGAAGATGAATTCGAGATGGCTCGGGACGCCTTCACCCGCCTCAATCCGCTCGGCGGCCTCTACCAGGTAAGTGAGCGCGTGCACGCCACCCGTGCCATCCGATGGCCTGTCAGAGATCGTGGCGCGTATGTCCAGCGCGCCGACCCTCTCGCTGCCTGCATGCAGCAGGTATTGTGATTCGGGCAGACTGTTGGCGGGCACCTTGAGTTTGGCTTCGATGACCCGGCGCCCCCAGGAGTCTGGCGCTGCGTCCCGGATGCCGCCAAAGCTCACCAGATTGTGGGCCGGCAGCAGCAGCTTGCCCCTGACGGACTGCGGTCCACGGACTGGCAGGCTGACCGGGTCCACCTCCAGTGCATCGGGGCGACTCAGGTAGTTCAGGCCGTAGGCGAAGCGCGATGCCAGGAGTTCTGAGCCCTGTTCGGTCATCGTGAGTTGCCCGCAAGGCGCCCAGCCTTCGCCCAGGTAGGCGAAGGTCATCAGCTTCCGTTCTTTGGCGGCCATGAAAATCCAGCGTGGATTCAGAAGTTCAACTCGTCGAGCTCTGCTGCGCTGAGGTCGCGAACGCGCTTCGTCGCTTCCCGTGCCTGCAGGGCCGCCAATGCGGGGTCGGTCTGCGCCAACAGGTCTGCCAGCGACGTGCCGGGTGCAATGGCATCCAGGTATCGAAGGACTTGTCCAATTGCCAGACCCGGGTCGCCCTTCTCCAGTCGGTAGGCCGTGTTGCGCGAGAGCCCCGCACGCAACGCCGCATCGGCCTGCTTGACCTGGCGCGCCTGGCGCAAGCGCGCCAGGAGGTGCCCCAGTTGGGCGGCTGCTTGCGCGAGGTCCGGGCTGAGTACGGCCGACTGCTTGACTTTCATGTTTGTTAAATCACTCGCTCTGAATATAAAGATTGATTTAACGAGCATCATGCGCGTGAGTGGCCATGCCGTCAAGATATGCTCGAATAATCGATCGCAAAGTTTTTAAGGATTGATTTAACGAACAAAAAAGCGAAGCCAAATCCATGGCTTCGCTTCGTTGGTGAACGCGTGCTCAGACGTTCAATTTAAAAGGGGATGTCGTCATCCATGTCGTCAAAACCCGTCGACGACTTCTGAGTCGGGGCCGGAGCCGGTGCCGGACGTTGTGCGGCAGCCGGACGCGCAGCCGGGCGGCTCGGGGCCGACGGGGCTTCCTGGCTGTAGTCCTCGGGGTTGCCGCCCTGGCCGCCGCCATAGCCGCCACCGCCACCACCACCTTCACGGCCACCCAGCAGTTGCATCTGCTCGGCCACGATTTCGGTGGTGTAGTTGTCCTTGCCGTCCTTGTCCTGCCACTTGCGGGTCTTGAGGCGGCCTTCCACGTACACGGGGCGGCCCTTCTTCAGGTACTCGCCGGCAATTTCGGCCAAACGGTCGTAAAACACGACGCGGTGCCATTCGGTCTCCTCGACCTTGTCGCCGCTGCTCTTGTCTTTCCAGTTGCGGGTGGTCGCCACCGAGACGTTGCACACGGCAGCGCCGCTGGGGGTGTAACGCACTTCGGGGTCGCGGCCCAGGTTGCCGATGAGGATGACTTTGTTGATGGAGGCCATGGCCTGATTCCTGATGGATGATGGTTGGTTAAAAAGGGTGCCGTTAGTTAGCCCGGCGATTATGACCGTTGCCTCCGACCTGTCCAGTCCTCAGGAAGAGGGCACACCTTCAGGTGATCCGGGTCTTCACTTGGTATCCTTCGCCCCGTCGTCTCACCTCTTTTATTCGGAATCCTGCCATGTGTCAGCTGCTGGGCATGAACAGCAACACGCCCACCGACATCGTCTTCAGCTTCTCGGGCTTTGCCACGCGCGCCACCGAGCATGCCGACGGCTTTGGCATCGCCTTTTTCGAGGGGCGTGGCGTGCGCCTGTTTGTCGATCACCAGGCGGCCGTCGCCTCGCCTGTGGCCGAGCTCGTCAAGCACTACCCGATCAAGAGCCTCAACACCATCGCTCACATCCGCAAGGCCACGCAGGGCCATGTGTCGCTTGAAAACTGCCACCCCTTCGTGCGCGAGCTGTGGGGGCGCTACTGGGTGTTCGCCCACAACGGCAATCTGATTGACTTCGAGCCCAAGCTGCACAGCACCTTCAAGCCGGTGGGCGACACCGACAGCGAGCGCGCGTTTTGCTGGCTCATGCAGGAGCTGGCCAAGAGCCACGCATCCATGCCCTCGGTGGCGGAGTTGAACCACACCCTGGGCGAACTGGTGCCACAGGTGGCGCGCCACG
>JAGNPA010000026.1 GCA_017989885.1 Aquabacterium sp. | reverse complement strand
AGATCATCGCTGGCGGCCTGATCGCCACGCTGGCCCATGAAGAGGCCGATGCCCACTACGCCCTGAACCGCGTCAGCACCCGTGCCACCCGTGACGGCGACCACTATGTGATCGACGGCGCCAAGGCCGTTGTGCCCTTCGCCGACCAGGCCCAGCAAATCATCGTCTCGGCCCGCACCAGCGGCAATGTGGACGACGAAGCCGGCATCTCGCTGTTCATCGTGCCCGCCGGCACCGCGGGCCTGAGCCTGCGCGCCTACGGCAACGTCGACGGCACCCGTGCCGCCGAGGTGGCCTTCAGCCAAGTGCGCGTGCCCGCCTCCGCCCTGCTGGGCGCCGAAGGCCAAGGCCACGCCACGCTGGAGCACGCCGTCGGTCGCGGCCTGCTGGCCCTGGCCGCCGAGTCACTGGGCGCGATGGAAGTCTGCAAGAAGGCCACCATCGAGTACCTGCAGACGCGCAAGCAGTTCGGCAAGGTCATCGGCAGCTTCCAGGCCCTGCAACACCGCATGGCCACCGTGCTGCTCGAAGTCGAACAGGCCCGCTCGGCCGTGATCAACGCCGCCTCGGCCCTGGACGGCGACGACCGCATCGCCCGCGAGCGCGCCCTGTCAGCCGCCAAGTACACCGCCGGCAAGACCGGCACGCTGGTGGCCGAAGAGTCCATCCAGTTGCACGGTGGCATCGGGGTGACCTGGGAGCTGCCCATGCCGCACTACGCCAAGCGCCTGGTCATGATCGACCATGTGCTGGGTGACGAGGACCACCACCTGCAGCGCTTCATCGCGCTGGGTCAGCAGTAAGCCTCAGGCCGCACGCATGTCTGATCGCCACCTTGCTCACTGGCCGCCCCAGGTGCCCCGGCACCTGGCCGTGCCGGCCACCCACCTGTACGTCAACGTCGAGCGTGCCGCCCAGCGGCACCCTGACAAGCCGTACTTCATCTTCTACGACACGCCCCTGAGCTTTGGGCAGTTCCATGTGGAGACCGAACGGTTGGCCGGCTACCTGCAGCAAGTCTGCGGCGTGGGCAAGGGCGATCGCGTTCTGCTCTACATGCAAAACAGCCCGCAGTACGCGCTTGCCTACTACGCCATCCTGCGGGCCGACGCCGTGGTCGTGCCGGTCAACCCGATGAACCTGACGGACGAGCTCCGTCACTACATCAGCGATGCCCAGGCCACGACCATCTTCGTCCCGCAGGACCTGTTTCATCACGTGCAGCCCCTGCTCAACGAGGGCCTGCACGAAGCCCCGAACAGCGAAGGCTTGCGCCACGCCATCGTCGCCACCTACAGCGACTACCTGACCGAGCCCACTGACCTGCGCGTGCCCGCCTTCGTGAGCGAAGCACGTCGCACCTTCAGCGACACCGGCGCGGTGGCCTGGATGGACGCGCTGGCGGCCAACCTGTCACCCGGCCCGATGACGGCCGGCCCCGACGACATGGCCGTGATGCCCTACACCTCGGGCACCACGGGCCACCCCAAAGGCTGCGTGCACACGCACCGCAGCGTGATGTACAACACCATCGCGCGCCATGTCTGGCTGCAGTCCACGCCCGACACCGTGATGCTGGCCGTGCTGCCCTTCTTCCACGTCACGGGCATGCAGAACGCCCTCAACGGCGCGATCTACCTGGGCGCCACCGCCGTGCTGATCCCGCGCTGGGACCGCGACGTGGCGCTGCAATGCATCGGCCGCTACAAGGTCACCGCTGCGCAGCTGATCTCGACCATGGTGGTGGACATGCTCTCCCACCCGAACCTTGATCAGTTCGACCTCTCCAGCCTGCAAAGCGTGGGCGGCGGCGGCGCTGCCATGCCCGAGGCCATCGGCAACAAGCTCAAGACCCTGGTCGGCGCCGACTACATCGAGGGCTATGGCATGTCCGAGACGATGGCGGCCACCCACATCAACCCGACCCAGCGCCCGATGCGCCAGTGCCTGGGCATCCCCATCTTCGATGTGGACGCCCGCGTGGTCGACCCGGGCACCTTCGCCGAACTGCCGGCCGGCGAGATCGGCGAGATCATCGTGCACGGCCCGCAGGTCATGCGCGAATACTGGCGCGCACCCGACGCCAACCGCGACAGCTTCATCGAGCTCGACGGCAAGCGTTTTCTGCGCACGGGCGATCTGGCCTATGCCGACGAGCACGGCTACTTCTTCATGGTCGACCGCCTCAAGCGCATGATCAATGCGTCGGGCTTCAAGGTCTGGCCCGCCGAAGTCGAGGCCATGCTCTACCATCACCCGGCCATCCAGGAAGCCTGCGTGATCGCGGCCCAGGACGAGCGCCGCGGCGAGACCGTCAAGGCCGTCGTCGTGCTCAAGCCCGATCATGTCGGCACCGTCACGGGCCAGGAGATTGCCGAGTGGTCCCACGACCACATGGCGACCTACAAATGCCCCCGCATCGTCAGCATCGTGGACCACCTGCCCAAATCTGCCTCGGGCAAGATCCAATGGCGCGAGCTGCAGGACCGCGAACGCGCCACCCCCTCTGCCCCCCAGCACTGACCCCCACCCCACAAGGATCACACCATGTCTTCACACGCCAAAGCCACTTTCCAATGGGATGACGCCCTGCTGCTGGAGCAGCAACTGACCGACGACGAACGCGCCGTGCGCGACGCCGCCCGCGCCTACTGCCAGGACAAGCTGGCCCCGCGCGTGCTGGAAGCCTTCCGCCACGAAAAGACCGACCCCTCCATCTTCCGCGAGATGGGCGAGCTGGGCCTGCTGGGCGTGACCATCCCGACCGAGTACGGCGGCTCCGGTCTGAACTACGTCTCCTACGGCCTGGTGGCCCGCGAAGTCGAGCGCGTGGACTCGGGCTACCGCTCGATGATGAGCGTGCAGCACTCGCTGGTGATGGTGCCCATCAACGAATTTGGCACCGAAGAGACCAAGCGCAAGTACCTGCCCAAGCTGTGCACCGGCGAGTACATCGGCTGCTTCGGCCTGACCGAACCCAACCACGGCTCCGACCCCGGCAGCATGATCACCCGCGCCACCAAGGTGGAAGGCGGCTACAAGATCAGCGGCTCCAAGATGTGGATCTCCAACTCGCCGATCGCCGACGTGTTCGTGGTCTGGGCGCAGTGCAATGAAGACGGCAAGGACCAGATTCGCGGCTTCGTGCTGGAAAAGGGCTGGAAGGGCCTGAGCGCTCCTGCCATCCACGGCAAGGTCGGCCTGCGTGCCTCCATCACCGGTGAGATCGTGATGGACGAGGTGTTCTGCCCCGAAGAAAACGCCTTCCCCACCGTGCGCGGCCTGAAGGGCCCCTTCACCTGCCTGAACAGCGCCCGCTTTGGCATCTCCTGGGGTGCCCTGGGCGCCGCCGAAGACTGCTACGCCCGTGCCCGTCAGTATGTGATGGACCGCAAGCAGTTCGGCAAGCCTCTGGCTGCCAACCAGCTGATCCAGAAAAAGCTGGCCGACATGCTGACCGAGATCACGCTGGGCCTGCAAGGCAGCCTGGCGCTGGGTCGCCTCAAGGACGCCGGCAAGGCCCCGGTCGAAGTGACCTCGATCATGAAGCGCAACAACTGCGGCAAGTCGCTGGACATTGCCCGCATGGCACGCGACATGATGGGCGGCAACGGCATCTCCGACGAGTTCGGCGTGGCCCGTCACCTGGTCAACCTCGAAGTGGTCAACACCTACGAAGGCACGCACGACATCCACGCCCTGATTCTGGGCCGTGCGATCACCGGCTCGGCCGCCTTCTGATCGCGTTGATCGCGCGCTGATCGCCACTTGACCAGGGCCGGCGCGTCACCCGCGCCGGTCTGGTCATCCCCACAGCCCCTTGCGAGGGGCTGTTTGCGTTGCACGCGTCAAAGTGGGGTCATCGTGAAAAATCCCGGTCACTCCGGGTAGTTTTCACATGTTGAACGTGGGCAGCACCCCTCACAATGGCCTGTCGTTGATATGTGCCCCCGCCGGCGCCTCCCGTACCCGCCATGCCCGCTCACCCGCTCCCACTTGCCTCGCTTCGGCCCTTGGTCACGGCCAAGCCTGAAACGCTGTGGCGCACGGTGTTCGAGCAATCCCACCTGGGTATCGTGCTGATCGACCCGGCCACCGACCGCATCATCGACCTCAACCAGCGCTTCGCCGACCTGGCCGGCCGCTCCCGCGATGCACTGCGCGGACAGGACTGGATGCACCTGACCCACCCGGATGACCTGCCGCTGGAGATCGAACACAAGACCCAACTGCGCCAGGGCCAGATCCCCTGCTTCCTGCGCGACAAGCGCTACGTTCACCCCGACGGCACTGTGGTGTGGGTGCACGTCAACGAAACCCGCGTGACCGTGGCCGAGGGCGAGCCGCCGTGCTTTCTGGCCATGGTGGAGGACGTCACCGAGCAACGTCAAACCCGCTTGGCGCTGCGTGCTGAACGCGAAGCGGCCGCACGCTACGAGCAGGAACGTGCTCTGCGCCAAACCCAGGAGTTGCTCCAGATGGCCGAGCGCGCCGCAGGGGCCGGCGCCTGGGACTGGGACATGCGCACCGAGCGCCTCAACTGGTCGCCCGCCATGTTCCAGCTGTTTGGCCTCGACCCACAACACGCACCGCCCAACTTCGACACCTGGCGCGCCCTGGTCCACCCGGACGATCTGCCCGACGCCGAGCTCGCCCTCGAAGAATCCATCCGGGAGCACCGTCCGTTCGTCGCCTCCTACCGCATCGTGCTCACCTCGGGCGAGGTCCGCTGGATCGACGCCTACGGACAAGTCAGCTACGACGCCAGCGGGGAGCCCGTTCACTTCACAGGCCTGTGCATCGATGCCAGCTTGCGTCACCACACCGAGGCGCAGATTCGCCAGCTCAACGCCGAGCTGGAATCCAAGGTCGAGGCCCGCACCGCCGAACTGGCACAGGCCAATGCCGCGCTGCACCGCCTGGCCCGCCACGATGTGCTCACGGGCCTGCCCAACCGCCTGGCGGCCAACGAACGCCTGCGCGAAGAGTTGCTGCGCATGAAACGCAGCCACCTGCCCTACGCCGTGCTCATGATCGACGTCGACCACTTCAAACGGGTCAACGACCAGCATGGCCATGCCGTGGGCGACCAGGTGCTGCAGCGGGTGTCGCAATGCCTGCGCGGCCCCTTGAGGGAGAGCGACTTCGTCTCACGTTTCGGCGGCGAGGAGTTCCTCGTCCTGCTGCCTCACACCGATGAGGCAGGCGCCTGCCTGGTGGCCGAGAAACTGCGCCAGGCGGTCGAGAACGCGCCGGACCCCACCGCCGGACTGGTCACCATCAGCGTGGGGCTGGCCATGTCCGACCCCGCACAGGACGACCAGGACGCCGCCGTCCAGATGGCCGATGCACGTCTGTACGCGGCCAAACAGGGTGGCCGCAACCGCGTGGTGCACCGCGATCCGGCGAACGGCTGAGCCGATCACCGGATCACCAGATCAGCTGCCCGGGAATCAGGGAGGCGGCGGCGCGGTGAAGTCCTGCTGGTTGTTCAGGTTGGCGCTCACCGTCACGTTGCGGGCACCCTGGAAGTTCAGCGCCTCGCTGCTCTCGGGCTGATCGGTCGCGCCCACACAGGTGAACGCCACCGTGTAGTCGCCCGGGGACAGAAAGGCCGCCTTGTAGGTGTAGACGCCGCTGCCGACGCTCGTCTCCTTCACCGAGGCCGTGGTGACTGGCTCGGCGCCAGTGGCGTCGATGTCATCCGGGGTCACGCCCGCGCCCGCGAACACATAGACGCTGGGGCCATTGGGAACGAGCGGCAAAGCTGACGCCGGACACAGGCCTGACAGGGCCACGGTGCCCGTGATGCCTCCGACCTGGGCGTTGTCGACCAGACGCAGTGCCGGCTTGAGGTAATAGCCAGAAAACGCACCGGAGGGGTCCACCACCGACTTACGCAGGTCAAAGTCGATGGTGAACGAGGCCGATCCGTTGACCGGCACCGTGAACCCGCGCACCAGCTTCAGGCCGGTTTGCGAGCCACTGGGCACGTACAGCGGGAACTTCGTGGGCACGCCGGAGACGGTTTTCTCCAGATACGAGTCCAGTGTGGACTGCGACGTCACCACCTTCAGGCGCACCCACTCATACCGCCCCGCCAGCACCGTCTGGCCGTTCAACAGCGACTCGGCATCGCCGTCCTGCAGCGCCAGCAGGTCAATCGTGCGCGGCGTCGGGTAATCAATGTTGATCGCGTTGGCACCGGCCGGCTTGAGCTCCACCCCGGTGAACTGGACCACCACGCTCGTCGCCTCATCGACCGGGGCATCGGTCACCTGCAAGGACAACTGCCCGGTGCCGCCGGCAGACGAGCCCCCACCGCCACAGGCCGCCAGCAGCGTGGCGACCCCGAGGGCCAGCACAGACAGGGAAAAACAAGTTCGCATGATGGGGACTCCTTCTCAAATGCCAGCCTCTTGCGCCGAGACATCGGCTGGGCGAACAACCGCGCTAATTTACGACGCCGCCCCTGTTCGGCCAAGCGCAGACACATCCAGATGTAGCGCCGCCCTGCAGGCCGGCTGTCGACCGATACAACTCGGGACCAAGTCTCGTGGCATTCATCACACAGAGCGGCTTGATCTGCTTCCAACGTGAAACATGTCGTACCCGCGCCTGTATCATCCCCGTCAGTCGGACATCCCTCCGAGATCCTCCCCGCCCTTCACATGTCTCTCCCCTCGCTCTCTGTACGCACCCGACTCTCGTTGGCCTTTGGGAGCCTCGCCGTGCTGGTCACAACCGTCTCAGGCATCGCTGCCTACAGCCTGGACGATGCCAACAGCCGCCTCAATGATTTCGCCGCTGGCGCCACGCTGGCAGGTCACGTTGAAGCCGCCATAGACCGCCGCGCCATCGCCGCGCGCAATCTGGTGCTGATCCCCGAATCGGAAGACCCCACCAGCGAGCGCAACAAGGTCATGGCCGCTCACGAAGAAGCTGCAGTGAGAATCAAGCAGTTGCAAGACCTGGTCACTCAATCGGCCAACGTCACCGAAGCCGAGCGCAAACTGGCCCGTGAAATTGCCGAAGTGGAGTCCGGCTACGGGCCGGTGGCCCTGGAGATCGTGCGCCTGGCAGGCCAAGGCCAGCGCGAGGCCGCCATCGCCAAGATGAACAACGACTGCCGCCCGCTGCTGGAGCGGCTCATGCGGGCCACCCAGGCCTTTGCCGAAGCATCCGATCAACGAGGTCGCCTGCTGCGCGAGGAAGGTGCCGCACGCGCACAGACTCAGAAAATGATCCTGTGGGGTGCCAGCTTGCTCGCGGTGCTGTATGCGCTGGGAGCCGGATGGCGCCTGATCCGCAGCATCACCCATCCCTTGCGCCACGCGGTAGCGGTGGCAGATCACATCGCCAGCGGTCAACTCAATAACACCGTGCACGTCGAGCGCGAGGACGAAATCGGCCAGTTGCTCAAGGCCCTGGAACGCATGCAGCACAGCCTCGTGAACACGGTGCGCAGCGTGCGTCAGAGCTCACAGAACGTGGCCACGGCCAGCGCCGAGATCAGCCAGGGCACCTTGGACCTCAGCGCCCGCACCGAAAGCCAAGCCAGCGCACTCGAAGAAACGGCGGCCTCCATGGAGGAGCTGGGCAGCACCGTTCAGCACAACGCCAGCAGCGCCGCCCAAGCCAACCAGCTCGCGCAGCAGGCCTCCAACGTGGCCCAGCAAGGCGGCGAGACGGTGTCGCAGGTGGTGGACACCATGCGCGACATCAGCCAGTCGAGCCACAAGATCGTCGACATCATCGCCGTCATCGACGGCATCGCCTTCCAGACCAACATCCTGGCGCTCAACGCGGCGGTGGAAGCCGCCCGTGCCGGTGAACAAGGACGCGGCTTCGCCGTGGTGGCCAGCGAGGTGCGCACGCTGGCACGACGCAGCGGCGAAGCTGCCCGCGAGATCAAGCAACTGATCACCGAGAGCGTGGCACGCATCGAACAAGGCGCCACCCTGGTCAACCACGCCGGCGCCACCATGGAGGAGGTCGTGACCAGCATCCGCCGCGTGAGCGACATCGTGGCCGAGATCAGCGCGGCCAGCCGAGAGCAAAGCGCCGGCGTGAGCCAGGTGGGCGAAGCCGTGATGCAGATGGACACCACCACCCAGCAGAACGCCGCCCTCGTCGAGGAAATGTCGGCCGCCACAGCCAGCCTGAACCTGCAGGCGCAGGAACTGGTGCGCGCCGTGGCCGTGTTTCAGCTGGACCCCGACCGCGCGGCGGCCTGAGCCGCCCCACGCAGAGCCCGCTCAGCCCTTCTTGATCTGGCGCACCATGCCCTCTTGCATGACCGAGGCCACCAGGCGCCCATCGCGCGCGTAGTAGCGGCCCTCGCACAGCCCACGCGCCCCGCCTGCGTTCGGCGAGTCGATCACGTACAGCAACCAGTCGTCGAGGCGGAAATCGCGGTGGAACCACATCGCGTGGTCCAGGCTGGCCAGGCGCACATCGCCGCGCAACAGGCTCAGCCCATGCGGCTCGGTGGCCGCCAGCAACAGGCCATGGTCCGACACATAAGCCAGCAAGGCGCGGTGCAGCAGCGGGTCATCGGGCAAGGGCGCCAGGGTGCGCACCCACATGGCCGAGCCGCCCGTGCGGGGCGCCGGATTCATCGGGTTCAGCGGCTGAACCCGACGCAGCTCCAGCCCGCGCGGCCCCAGCAGCTTCTCGCGAAACGGCATCGGCAACAGGTGCCGGATGGCATCGCGGCCCACGCTCTCAGGCACCAGCCCTTCGGGACCTGGGTGCGTTGGCATCGGCACCTGGTGCTCCGGCCCCTCATCGGCGGTCTGGAACGAGGCGGTCAGTTCAAAAATGATCTTGTCGCTCTGGCGCGCCACCACGCTGCGCATGCTGAAGCTGCGGCCATCGCGCACCCGGTCCACCTCGTAAGTCACCGGCGCGTGCTCGCCCGGCAGCAGGAAGTAGGCGTGCAGCGAGTGCACCATGCGGTCGGCGGGCACCGTCAGGCTGGCGGCCATCAAGGCCTGCCCCAAGGCCTGGCCGCCAAACAGCGCCGGCGTGCCAATGTCATCGCTTTGGGCCACAAAATGGTCATTCCCCTGAGGCGCCAGGCGCATCAGTTCCACCAGGCGGTCCACATCGGGGTGAGAGAGCGGCAAATCGGTCATGTCCACTTTCGTACAACAGCATTCATTCAGGGGGATGAGTATGTACCCAGGATGACCCGCATTCGACCCCGCGACCCGCCCTGCAGAACGAGGGCAAACCCCCACAATGTCCGCCATGCAAGCCTTCTATGCCGATCACTTCGTGCTGCCCCTGCCGGACGGACACCGCTTCCCCATGGCGAAGTACGAGATGCTGCGCGACCAGATCACGGCGCACCTCCCCTCGGTTCGCCTGCAGCAGGCCGAGCCCGCCGACGATGCCGCCCTGGCCCTGGTGCACGACCCCGCCTACATCGATGCCGTGCGGCATGGCACCCTGAGCGCCGCCCAGCAGCGCGAAATCGGCTTTCCCTGGAGCCCCGGCATGAACGAGCGCGCGCGCCGCTCGGTGGGCGCCACCGTGCAGGCCTGCCGCGTGGCCTTGTCGGGTGAAGGCGTGGCCGCCAACCTGGCCGGCGGCACCCACCATGCCTATGCCGACAAGGGCAGCGGCTTTTGCGTCTTCAACGACGCCGCCGTGGCCGCCCGCCTGATGCAGATCGAGCGCCTGCGCGCCGGCATCGACCCGCCCTCGCGCCCCTTGCAGGTGGCCATCATCGACCTGGACGTGCACCAGGGCAATGGCAGCGCGCGCATCTTCCAGAACGACCCCAGCGTGTTCACCCTGTCCCTGCACGGGGCCAGGAACTTCCCCTTCCGCAAAGAGCCCAGCGACTGCGACATCGACCTGCCCGATGGCTGCACCGACGCGCCCTACCTGGCCGCGCTGGAGCAGGGCCTGACCGAAGTCGAGCGCCGCTGCGAGCCCGCCCTCGTGATCTACCTGGCCGGCGCCGATCCGCACGAGGGCGATCGCCTCGGGCGCCTGCGCCTGAGCGACGCCGGCATGGCCGCGCGCGACCAGCGCGTGTTCGACTGGGCCTGGCAGCGCCAGCTGCCGGTCGCCATGGCGATGGCTGGCGGCTACGGCCACGACATCCAGACCACGGTGCGCGTGCAGCTGAACACCTACCGCATCGCCCAGGCGGCGTGGGCGCGCTGGCAGGGTTTGCCAGCACGCTGAGACGAGGTGCCATGTCGCACCAACGATGTGGTGCCCGGCTACCATGTCCGCAAACCCTAACCGGCACAGGCAAACCCTGAGCCCACCCGCACCCAGTCGACCCCCACTGTCCGATAAACTGGACCGTTGACCTGTGCGGAACAAGGAGCGTCTGTTGTGAAAACTGGCGATGGACGGCAACACACCTTGCCCCCGGTGTGTCAAACCCTGCTCATCCCCCTCGTGGCCCGTGCGCGTGGGGGGGAGGCCTTTCCGGCGCTGGCCTGTCACGATGCGGCGGCCGAGCAGCTCCTCGACCAGCTCGACCTCGACCTGCAGCCCTACCTGAAAGACCGCATCACGACGCAGAACATCCTGTGGCGCACCCGGGTCATTCAAAGCGCGGGCCGCGCGTTTTTCCAGGCCCATCCCGACAGCCAGGGCGTGAACCTGGGTTGCGGCCTGTCGCAGCATTTCCAATGGCTGGATCAGGGCTGCAACCGCTGGCTCGACAGCGACCTGCCCGAGGTGATGGCCCTGCGCGACACCTGCCTCGCGGCCGATGTGCCCCGTCAGCATCACGCCGAAGTCGACCTGCGCACGCCCGGCTGGTGGCAGCGCCTGGGCCTGCCCAGTGGCACCCATGACAAGCCGGTGTTCGTGCTCTGCGAGGGGGTGCTGATGTACCTGACACCGGAGCAGGTCGAGGCTGTGCTGGCCGAGTTTGCCGAGCAGGCACCGCCCGGCTCCCAGATGGTGCTGGACACCATGTCCCGGGTGGGCCGTGGCATGGCCCGCGCCCACCCCACCGTAGGCCCCACCGGCGCGCAGTTCCTGTGGTGCCCGGCCAGCGCCGACGAACTCACCCGCCCCCATCCACGCCTGCGCCTGCTGCAAACCCGCAGCGTCTCGGAATGCTATGGCTGGCTGGGCGCGGTCACCGAAGCCTGCTGGATGCCGGTGACCGGCACCCCGATGTATGCAATGGTCACGTTGTCGGTCTGAGATCTGAGGTCCGCCCCCCGCGCGGCCCACTGCGTGCCTTGGTCCCGCCCACCCTCATGGCGCTGGCCATCTGGTGGGCCAATCAGCACGGGTATCTGCTGGGGCACACGCTGGCCGAG
>JAGNPA010000260.1 GCA_017989885.1 Aquabacterium sp. | reverse complement strand
GATCAAAGTCTCCCTTGGTGCTCGCAGCCCTGTCGGGCATCGCCAAAGCCTGGGAATCGCCGTTTAACCAGTCCAAGTTTTCTGCCGCACCCCCCAATGTGCAAAATTCGGTTGACGCAGACGGCATCCCGCCCCTCAGGGCGCAGGCTCGGCCGTCAGCGAGGCCGCAGGATAACGCGTCATCATGCCCGACATGGCTTCGACCGGACAGTTCAGCCACTTTTCATAGTCGGCTTCGTCCAGGATGACCACCATGCGCTTTTCGTCTTCCGGCTTGTGCAGGGTGCGCATCAGGGGGTGGTCGTCGGCGTTCACCGTGAGCATGGCGAACGAGGGCACGGGGGCGCCGTTGTGCGACCAACCCAGGCTCCACAGTCCAGCGATGCCCATGGGGGCGCCATCGGCGCGGGCCACCTGCCAGCGCGTTGCCTTGCCGGCCTCATCGTAGTGAGGCAGGTACACGCATTCGGCCGGAACGATGCAGCGATGCCCCCGGCGCCAGGCGTCGCGGAAGTTGGGCTTGGTGTCGGCGGTTTCGCTGCGGGCGTTGTAGGTGCGCCGCGCGACGGTCGGGTCCTTGGCCCAGAAGGGCATCAGGCCGAACTGGCCGATGAAGACTTCGCGGTGAGACTCGCCACCCTCGTCGCTTTGGCGCACGACGGGGACCAGGCACATGGATCGGGCCTCTTCAGGCCAGGTCGCATCTGTGGGGGCGGGGGCACCAAAGTGAGTTTGGAGCCGAGTTCTGTCGCTGACCGGACGGTAATTTGCACACATGCTCCCCAGACTACGCCATTTCGGTGACGGAATCGGGTCGCCGGGCTCGGTGAGAACCCTGGCGGCCGTGACGGGCTGCGCGGAAATCAGCCCCGAACCTCAGCCCCAGTAGGCTGCGAACGCGTGTCCGGTGTCGTCGATGGCTTCAAAGCGGTTGGCGTCGAGATCGTGCATGAACAGTTGGCGCAACTCGTCGACCAAGGCCTGGTTGTCTTCGTCGGACACGGGCTTGCCCACGGGGGAGCCTTGGGGGATTTCCTCGGCCTGGTGCGTCCAGAAGGGCAGGGTCACGACCAGTTGGGGGGCGTCGCAGCGACCGAACTTCCAGCCTTTGATGCGACCACGGAAACGGCCGATGGCACCCGCCACCGTCACGCCGTAGAAGGCGTTGTAGCGCGGGACGATGGTCAGCACCGCCTGAACCTCGGTGGTGGTCAGTTCCTGGGTCAGGAAGTTGGGCGAGTAGAACGGCGCGTTCTCGTCCACATGTTCACCGAAACCGAATCGGGTGAACTGTTGGGCGATGTAGATGCGGCGGGTGGAGGTGACCGGCATGGGAGAGGGAACCAGAAGTAAAAATGCTGCAGTGCAATATCCTATTTTAGAGCCAGGTGTGTCAATTTGTGTGGCAAGTTGAGGCCGGAGCGCAAGTTGTCCACGTTTCCTGTGGATAAGTGTGTTGGCAAAGCGGGGGCAAGCCGATGCGACCCTGGGACAAAGCCTGGGTTGCTGCGAAATGAGGCAGTCGCGGGCCTTGCCCTGCCGTACCATCTTGGGTTTGATCCAACAGGTGTCTGCCGGCACCACCGCATTCCGTGACCACTGGCCTTTTTACCTCTCTCCCTGGCTTGGCCGTTCAGCCTGCCAAGACCGACCCCAACCCCTTGGTGATCTACCACGGCAAGTGCCCCGATGGCTTTGGTGCCGCCCTGGCGGCCTGGCTGTACTTCGAGGGGCAGGGCGAGTACCTGGGGGTGAGCCACGGCAAGGTCACCACGCTGGACGACCTGCCGCCGCTGGAGGGGCGCGCGGTCTACATCCTCGATTTCTCGTTCGAGGCCTCGCTGATGCAGGGCATCGACGAGCGGGCGGCCAAGCTGGTGCTGCTCGATCACCACCAGAGCGCGGCCGACAAGCTGGGGCGTTTCCAGTGCCGCTGCGGGGCGGTGCATTTCGACATGAGCCAGTCGGGGGCGATGCTGTCGTGGAAGTTCTTCTTCCCCGAGCAACCGGTGCCCGACCTGATCCGCTATGTGCAGGACCGTGACCTGTGGCACTGGGCCTTTCCTGAAAGCGCCCCCTTCTTGTCGGCGCTGGATCTGGAGCCCAATGAGTTCCCGCGCTGGGCCGAGATTGCGGCGTTCACGCCGGAGCAGGTGGCCGAGTTCGGGCAGCGCGGCAGCGCCATGAACGAGAAGTTCCTCAGCCTGTGCCGCGACATTGCCCAGGGCGCCGCCCCGATCACCTTCAACGGCCAGGCCGGCGTGATGGTCAACTGCCCCGGTGCGTTCACCAGCGAGGTGGGCAACATGCTGTCGGCCGAGTGCGGCAGCTTTGCCTTGCTGTGGAGCGTGTCGAAGGACGGCACGGTCAAAGTGGGCCTGCGCGCGGTGCCCACCTTCAATGCCATTCCGCTGGCCGAATCCATGGGGGGTGGGGGACACCCTCAGGCCTGCGGCTTCCGAATGGGGCCAGAACGTCTGGTTGAGCTACTGACCGGGGTATTTTGGGCCGATTCAGACCAAACTGTTACACGTTGAAACACCCTGGGTCTCGTTAAACTGTCCCAAATACCGAGCTTGAGGGGTTGACTTGGGCGTTTACGGGCACGAGGGGCGACAGCATGTACGCAGGTGAGGCAGATTCAAACCGCATGACGGTCCTGGTGGTGGACGACACCAAGGAGAACCTCACGGTCATCGGGCAATTGTTGAAGCCCCATTACCACGTACGGGTGGTCAACTCTGGCGCCCGCGCCTTGCAGGCGGTGGAAGTGCCGCCCCGACCCGACCTCATCTTGTTGGACGTGATGATGCCCGAGATGGACGGCTACGAGGTGTTGAGATCCTTGCGTGCCAGCCCGGGCAGCCAGGACATTCCGGTGATTTTCGTGACCGCGCTGGCGGCGGACACCGATGAGGAATTGGGCCTGAGCCTGGGTGCGGTGGACTATGTCACCAAGCCCGTCAAGCCGGCTTTGCTGCTGGCCCGCGTGCGCGCTCAGCTGGAGCTGAAAAAGGCGCGCGACTGGCTGGCCGACCAGAACGCCTAAGTTGATCTTGATGGACATCCAGATGTCGGTGATGGATGGCCTGGAAGCGGCGCGTCGCATCCGTGCCCTGCCGGCCTATGCCGAGACACCGATCCTGGCGATGACGGCCAATGCCTTCGCCGAGGACCGGGCCGAGGCCCTGGGCGTGGGCATGAACGACCACATTCCCAAGCCGGTGGACCCGGCTCAGCTGTGTCGCGCCCTGGCTGCCTGGTTGCCAGGTGCGGTGAAGTCACCCCTGATGTCAGATGAGGGGGGCGAGCACGCCCAGGCCGTGGATGCGACCGAGGTGGCGGCCGTGCTGCCGTCTGAGGCGGTGACCTTGCACGCGCAGCTGAAAGCGATGCCGGGCTTGGTGCTGGAGGTGGGTTTGCGCAGTTGCCGCGGGAATGCGCAGCAGTTGCGCAAGTTGCTGCAACGCTTTGCCGTCGACCATGCGGCCGACGTCGACAAGGTGCGTGCCGACCTGGCGCAACAGGACTGGGTGACGGCCGAGCGGCGTGCGCACACGCTCAAAGGCGTGGCCGGGATGCTGGGCTGGGTCGCCTTGCAGCACCAGGCGCAACTTGTCGAAAAGGTGTTGAAGCAGCGCGGCGACGATGTGCAAGCGGCCTTGATGGCCTTGCCTGCGTTGGAGACTGTGCTGGACGCTGCGGTGCTGGCCACCTCAGCGCTGACTCAGGATGCGCAGGCAGCCCATGCCGTGCCGCTGGATCTGCCCGCC
>JAGNPA010000259.1 GCA_017989885.1 Aquabacterium sp. | reverse complement strand
GCCACCGTCTGCGGGTCACCGTTGTACACCGGGCGGTAGATCACAACGCCTTGCTGCATGCCCGTTTCCTGGATCAACTGGAAACCCTGCGTGGCCTGCAGCGTGTCGGTGTCGCGGGCCAGCTCGTACGTGGTGCGGGTTTCCGGGCGGGACAGGACGTTGTAGCCCAGGGCGCGCAGGTTGTGGCTTTGCGGTTCGATGAAGCGCAGGGCCAGCACCTCGTCTCCCTGCGGCGGGCGGCGATCCACCCCGTCATAGACCCGGTAGCCGGGCAGGCCCTCCATGCGCTGGGCGGCTTCGAATGCGGGCAGATCGGCGATGGCCACCCGCTCCTCCCACCCCATGGCCTGCACGCTGTCCAGCGCCCCCAGCCAGTAGCGCGTGGCCCGGTGGAACTCGGCACGCGACACCTCTTCGGACGCGTCCATCAGGCCGTTCAGGGCCTCGACCGCGTGCAGATAGCCCTGAAGGCGGAGCTGGACCGCGCTGGTGGTGGCCTCGACCGACTGCAGAAAGACCGCGTGCTGGCGCTCCTGGTGCCAGGCATGGAGCTGACGCACGGCCAGGGTCAGCAAGGCCGCCATGACCAGCAGCGGGATGCTGACCACCCTGCGGCGCGGACGCCACAGCGCGGCGGGCTGCCCGACCAGGGGCAGCAGCATGGGGGTCCCGATCAGGACCCCCAGGGTGTCACCGGCCCACCAGTTGAAGGCAAAGCGCAGCGCCTCTTCGACCGGCAGTCCGCCCAGCAGGACCATGGCGCCGGTGGCCACGCCGGCAGAGACCAGGCAGGCCAGCGGGCCGGCCAGCAGCAAAAAACGCAGGATCTGTCCGGGGTGCTCCAGGCTCAGAGCCTGACCGTCCCGTGCGCGGGTCAAGGCCTGTGCCACCCAGGCCTGAAGCGCGATGCCCATGCCCACCAGCGCCGCCAGCGTGAGCATCACCGGCCAGGGGGTGTCGGGGTGCACGAACGCCTGATAGGCCACGGACACCGCGGCGCCTCCCAGGCCCACCGCCCACACCATGCGCGGCCCCCAGCCCAGCACGAAGGCCAGCCCCAGTCCGGCCGCCAGGTACAGGGGCGAGACGAAGTCATTGGTGGCGGCCAGGGCCACGCTGGCAAGACCGACGGCCGTGTACAACAACCAGGTGAGGATCAGGCGGGGCCAGAGCGAGGACGGAGGCGTGAGCATGCGCATAACATTAGCATCGGAGCCCGTGTTGCGACATCGGGCTTTCGCCCCGAACGCCCCCCTTCAAGAGGGAGAGGGCCTAGACTGATTTCCCTGCTTACCTCTGATCGGAGCCTGTCCATGAACCGTCTGTCACGCCTGTTGCCTTCCCTGACGCTGAGCCTGTTGACCCTGGGGGCCGTGCCGGCTGTGCACGCCGAAGCCCCCCAGGTGCGCACCCAGGTGCCGGGTTACCAGCGCCACATGGTGGGACAGTTCGAGGTCACCGCACTGTACGACGGGCGCATCCAGCTCGACAGCAAGCTGCTGAAAAACGCCACGCCCAAAGAGATCTCGCAGCTGCTGGCCCGTTCCTTCCGCAGTTCGCCCACGCCCACAGCCGTGATCGCCTTCCTGGTCAACACCGGCAAGCAACTGGTGCTGGTCGATGCCGGCGCCGCCCAGCTCTTCGGCCCCAGCCTGGGGCAGGTGCATGCCAACCTGAAGGCCGCGGGCTACCAGCCTGAACAGGTCGATGCCGTCTTGCTGACCCACTTGCACGGTGACCACGTCGGCGGCCTGCGCACGGCCGAGGGGCAGATGGCCTTCCCCAATGCCCAGGTGTACGTCTCGAAGGCGGATGCCGACCACTGGCTCAACCCGGCGGTGATGGCCAAGGCGCCCGCGGCCGCACAAGGCTTCTTCCAGGCGGCCCAGAACTCGGTGGCGCCCTACGTGCAGGCCGACCGCCTGCGCACCTACGCCGGCACGGACGAGATCCTGCCTGGCGTGCGTCCCGTCCAGACCCACGGCCACACCCCGGGTCACACCAGCTACCTGTTCCAGTCCGAGGGCCAGCAGCTGCTCGTCTGGGGTGACATCGTGCACAACGCCGCCGTGCAGTTCCCCAAGCCTCAGGTCACCATCGAATTCGACAGCGTGCCCGCCCAGGCCCTGGCCACCCGCATGAAGGTGCTGGGCTGGACGGCCAAGGATGCCTTGCCCGTGGCGGGGGCCCATTTGCCCTTCCCTGGGATGGGTCAGGTGCGCGCCGAAGGCAAGGGTCGCTACAGCTGGGTGCCGCTGGACTACGCGCCTACCCAGCCCTGATCCCGGCGTGGGTGCCAACTTGTGGCGGGAAATAGGCCAACAGGCGCCATCTTTCCGCCTTATTCCATGATGTAAGGGCGCGCGTCGCCCTATACTGAACAGTCAACAAGCAGGCTGGGTGACAGGCCTGCACCGCGGGTTCGAAAGGCACACACGCACGCCATGACTTCCAAATTCAAGATTGCAGGCTGGGTTGCGCTCGGGGCGCTGGCGGGTGGATTGACCACCATGCAGTTCGGGGCCACCGCACGCAGTGCCATGGCCCCCCTGCCTCTGGAAGAAATGCAGCAACTGGCCGCTGTCTTCGGCATGGTCAAGACCGACTATGTCGAGCCCACCGACGAGAAAAAGCTCATCAGCGACGCCATTGGCGGCATGGTGGCCGGGCTCGACCCGCACTCCGTCTACTTCGACAAGGCCTCGTTCAAGGAATTCCGCGAAGGCACGACCGGCAAGTTCGTCGGCGTGGGCATCGAAATCGGCATGGAAGACGGCCTCGTCAAGATCGTCTCCCCCATTGAAGGCTCACCGGCCTTCCGCGCCGGCCTCAAGACGGGTGACCTCATCACCAAGATTGACGACACCTTCGTCAAGGGCTTGACCATGGACCAGGCCGTCAAGCGCATGCGCGGCGAGCCCGGCGCCAAGGTCGTGCTCACCATCTTCCGCAAGAACGAGAACCGCAGCTTCCCGGTCACCATCGTGCGCGAGGAAATCCGCGTGCAAAGCGTGCGCGCCAAGCTCATCGAGCCGGGCTACGGCTGGGTCCGCGTCAGCCAGTTCCAGGACCGCACGGTCGAAGACTTCGCCACCAAGGTGGCCGCGCTGTACAAGGAAGACCCCAAGCTCAAGGGCCTGGTGCTCGACCTGCGCAACGACCCCGGTGGTTTGCTGGAGGGCGCGATCGCCATCTCCGCCGCCTTCCTGCCCGCTGATGTGACCGTGGTCTCGACCAACGGCCAACTGCCCGAGTCCAAGCAGATCTTCAAGGCCCGCGTCGAGGACTACACCCGTCGCTTTGGCGCCGATCCGCTGGCCAAGCTGCCTGCTGCCCTCAAGAAGGTGCCGCTGGTGGTGCTGGTCAACGAAGGCTCGGCCTCGGCTTCCGAGATCGTTGCCGGTGCGCTGCAAGACCACAAACGCGCCACCATCCTGGGTGCCCAGACCTTCGGCAAGGGCTCGGTGCAGACCGTGCGCCAGCTCACCGCCGACACGGCCCTCAAGATCACCACGGCCCGCTACTACACCCCCAGTGGCCGCTCCATCCAGGCCACCGGCATCGTGCCCGACGTGATGATCGACGAGTCTGCCGAAGGCAACGTCTACTCGGCCCTGCGCGTGCGCGAAGCCGATCTGGAAAAGCACATCGGCAACGGTCAGGGCAAGGAAGAAAAAGACGAGGCCCGCGAAAAGGCCCGTGAGGAAGCCCTCAAGAAGCTCGAAGAGGCGCGTGGCAAGACCAACGAGCCGCCCAAGCCGCTGCCCGAGTTCGGTTCGGCCGAAGA
>JAGNPA010000258.1 GCA_017989885.1 Aquabacterium sp. | reverse complement strand
TGCCGTCCAGGCGTTGGCCGTCGAGCTCTTCCTTCTTCATCAAGACGTGGAGTTTGCGCATGCGGCCTCAGGCTGTCGGAGCGGTGGGTAGGGTGGCGGCATGGGCTTCTGAGGCCTGGCCCTGCAAGCGCCCGTGCACATGACCGCCAGGGGGTGGCTCGACCGGTTTGACGATGGCGAACACGCCACTGGCGCGCAAAATCTTGCGCTCGCCGACCTTGAGGTGGCAGCTGGCAAAGGCCATGCGCGCGCCGATGCGGTCGATCTCGACATGGCACTCGATCCAGTCGCCCAGGTGCGCGATGCCGATGAAATCGGTGCTCAGGCTGGCCGTGACCACCGCCAGCGGGCCGCCCCGCACATGGTTGACGGCGTAGCCCAGGCCCGAGTCGGCCAGCGTCACCAGCAGGCCGCCGTGCGGGTGGCCGCGCAGGTTCATGTGCTGAGACTGCAAACGCATACCCAGGACCGGGGTGCCGCCGGGCACGTCCTTCCAGTAGATCGGACCGCACAGGCCGATGAAGGTGTCGGAATCCAGATGGAAGGGCACGAAACCTGCGGGCACCTCATGCGTCACAGCGGCGGACACGGCGTGCGCGCCAGCGTGCAAAGGTGTCTGAGACAAATCGGCAGGCGTGCTCATGCGGATCAGAACCAGTCGGGCGAAGCGGTCAAGGTGGTGTCATCCAGGCTGCGCAGCAGGTCGTGCTGGGCCCGGGTGCGCGGCAACTCCCAGCGGTAGAACCACTGGCAGGTGTGCAGTGTGCCTTGGTAGAACGCCACATCGCTGCCTTGTGCGGTAGGCAAAGCGCGAGCGGCCACCAGCGCCTGCTCCAGCCAGACCCAGGCCAGCACGGTGTGACCGCAGGCTTCGAGGAAGACGCTGGCATTGGCCAGCGCCCAAGTGGGCTGGGTCGCCAGCACCGGGCGCAAGACCTGCAGGGTCTCTTCCACCTCAGTCCAGGCGGCTTGCAAGGCCTGGGCGTGCGCCTGCAAGGCCAGGATGGTCTGGGCCTGCGCGATGGTTTCGCCGATCTTGCGCGCCAGCAGCGCCATGCCCGCGCCGCCCCGCATCACGGCCTTGCGGCCCAGCAGGTCCATGGCCTGGATGCCGTGGGTGCCTTCGTGGATGGGGTTGAGGCGGTTGTCGCGGTAGAACTGCTCGACCGGGTACTCACGCGTGAAGCCATAACCGCCATGGATCTGGATGGCCAGGTTGTTGGCCTCCAGGCACCACTGCGAGGGCCAGGACTTGACGATGGGGGTGAGCGTGTCCAGCAGCAGCGCGGCCTCTTCGCGCGCGGTGGCGTCGGGGTGGGTCTTGTGCTCGTCGACCAGACGGGCGGCGTACATCACCAGGCCGTAGGCGCCTTCCACATAGGCCTTCTGGGCCAGCAGCATGCGGCGCACGTCGGCGTGCTCGATCAGCTTGCGCTGCGGCTCGGTCGGGTTCTTCGAGTCGGGCAAGCGGCCCTGCGGACGGTCTTGCGCATAAGCGAGCGAAGCCAGGTAGCCGCGCCAACCCAGCATCACCGCGCCCATGCCCACGCCGATGCGCGCCTCGTTCATCATCTGGAACATGTAGGACAGGCCCTGGTGCGGCTCGCCCACGATTTCACCGATGCACTCGCCCTGCTCCCCGAAGGACAGCATGGTCGAGGTGGTGCCGCGCCAGCCCATCTTGTGGATCAGGCCGGCCAGGTTGACGTCGTTGCGCGCGCCCAGGCTGCCGTCGTCGTTGACCCGGAATTTGGGGACGATGAAGAGCGAAATACCCTTGACGCCAGCAGGGGCACCCTGGATGCGCGCCAGCACCAGGTGCACGATGTTCTCGCTGAGCTCGTGGTCGCCACCGGAGATGAAGATCTTGTTGCCGGTGAGGCGGTAGGTGCCGTCGGGCTGCGGCACGGCCGTGGTGGTGATGTCGGCCAGGCTGGAGCCGGCCTGCGGCTCGGTCAGGGCCATGGTGCCGAAGAAGCGCCCGGTCAGCAGGTGGGTGAGGTACTTGTGCTGCTGTGCGGGCGTGCCGAAGCGGCGGATGACGTTGGCGTTGCCCTGGGTGAGGCCCACGTACGAGGTGGTGGCGATGTTGGCGCTCTTGAACAGCGAGCCACAGGCCTGCGAGATCAAGGAGGGGAGTTGCATGCCGCCGACCTCGGCGTCGTGGCTGGCGGCCAGCAGGCCCGCATCGCAGTAGGCCTGCAGGGCGGTCTTGACCTCGGGGATCATGGACACACGCTGGCCGTCGAACTGCGGCTCGTTTTCGTCGGCTTTGCGGTTGTGGGGGGCAAACAGATCGGTGGCGATGGCCTGGGCCGTGTCGAGCGTGGCCGTGAAGGTGTCGACGCTGTGTTCGCTGTAGCGCGGGCGATCGACCAGGTTGGCGGCTTGCAGCCACTCGAACACCAGGAAATCAAGATGGCGGCGGTTGATGATGCTGTCGCTCATGCGGAGTCGTCCTTCAGGGTATCGCACACCAGAATTCTGCATTGCAGAACATCTGATCGTAATTCAGAATTTGCCGACGCATGATCGCCCGCCCACCCCTTGGCCGTCAACCAATGGGAAACCCCTAATTACAGGGCGAACGACGCGCAGTAACCTGATTCTGATTTTCAATACGATGTTCTGCTATGCGGAACACCCCATTGACCCCAGAAGCAGGAGTTCAGCGAGCATGAGCAGCGCGTCCTATTCACTGCATGGCCCCGTGGCCGTGATCACCCTCGACAACCCGCCGGTCAACGGCCTCGGTCTGGCCCTGCGCCAGGCCATCGTGGCGGGCATTGATGCCGCCGCCAGCGACCCGGCCGTGCAGGCCGTGGTGCTGATCGGCAATGAGCGCTTCTTCTCGGGCGGCGCCGATGTGCGCGAGTTCGGCACGCCCAAGGCCATGCAGGAGCCCACGCTGCTGACCGTCATCCGCACGATCGAGCGCAGCCCCAAGCCGGTGATCGCTGCCGTCAGTGGCGTGTGCATGGGCGGTGGCCTGGAGCTGGCCCTGGGCTGCCACTTCCGCATTGCCCACACCGAAGCCACCGTGGCCCTGCCCGAGGTCAAGCTGGGCCTGCTGCCCGGTGCCGGCGGCACGCAGCGCCTGCCCCGCGTGGTCGGCCTGGAAACCGCGCTGAACATGATCGTTTCGGGGGCGCAGGTGCCGGTGACGCAGTTGAAGGACACGGCCTTGTTTGACGAGGTCGTCACCAGCGAACTGCTGCCCGCCGCCCTGGCGCTGGCCCACAAGGTGGTCAGCGAAGGCCGCGGCCTGCCGCGCGTGCGTGACCGCAAGGTGAACGAGCCCAACGCCGAGGCCTTCCTGCAATTCGCCCGTAACACCGTGGGCGCGATGTCCAAGCAGTTCCCGGCACCGCTGAAGTGCCTGGAAGCCGTGGCCGCCTCGGTCAGCAAGCCGTTTGACGAAGGCCAGAAGGTCGAGCGCGAAGGCTTCCTGGCCCTGATGCAGACGCCCGAGTCGCGCGCCCTGCGCCATGTGTTTGCCGCCGAGCGCGCCGCCAGCAAGATCAGCGACGTGCCGGCCGACACGCCCACGCGTGCCATCGCCAAGGTGGGCGTGATCGGCGCCGGCACCATGGGCGGCGGCATTGCGATGAACTTCCTGAACGCCGGCATTCCCGTCGTCATGCTGGAGACGAAGGCCGAGGCGCTGGAGCGCGGCGTGGGCACCATCCGCAAGAACTACGAGAACTCGCTCAAAAAGGGCAAGCTCACGCAAGACAAGCTCGATGCCCGCATGGCCTTGTTGCAGCCCACACTGGACTACGCCGACC
>JAGNPA010000257.1 GCA_017989885.1 Aquabacterium sp. | reverse complement strand
GGGCGGGGCGGCAGATGATCCGTCAGCGGCTTGAGCACCATGACATGGCGCACGCCCTGCACCTGCGCCAGCGGCTGGCAGTAAATGCGGGCAAAGGCCGAGTCGGCACGGCGCTCAACATGCGTGACGCGAGCCACCGGCAGCCCCGGTGGGTAGACGCCATCCACACCACTGGTGGTGAGCAAATCGTCCTCGCGAACATCCGCATTGGCCTGGATAAAGCGCAGCTCAATGCCGCCACCATGGTCTGCCGTCGGATCGCCATAGGCCACGGCCCGCGCGCCGGTGCGCAGATTCAGCACCGGGATGGCCTGGTCGCGGTCTACCAGCAGCGTGACTTCGCTGACCAGTGGGAACACTCGGGTCACCTGGCCCAGCACGCCGCCCTCGTCCATCACGGGCACGCCTTGCTCCACGCCATGCAGCTGCCCCTGGTCAATGACCACGCGGCGGGTGTAGGGGTCTGCGGTGTCGTAAATCACCTGGGCGGCCTGCGCGGGCGTTTGCAAACGCTCACGCAACGCCAGCAAATTGCGCAGGCGTGCGTTCTCTTGGGCCAGCTGCTCAGCCTGATGGGCCTGCTGGGACACCAGCGCCAGCTTTTGCGCTGCGGCATCAGCATCCGCCTGGGCCGCTTGCAAGGACTGAAAGTAACCCGAGCCCTGGCGGGCCAGCTCCACAGGCTGGAACACCAGCCACTGCAACGGGTAAAGCACCGAGCCAATAGCCTGGCGCACCGGTCCGGTGATATGAAAGCGGGTGTCCGCCACCATCAGGAACAAGGCCAGTGCGCTGAACGCAGCCAAGCGCGACAGGGCCGAAGGCCCCTGCTTGAAGAAGGGGGGGGCACTGCGGTCTAGGGTTCCCATGGACATAGAGGGCAGTACTCAGAGTAAGGCGCGCAGGGGCTGAATCACTGCAGTGGGTTCACAAAGCATGGAGACATCAGCCATCACGCGGTTCTGACCCGGAGCCCTCTGTAGACGAAGGCTCCAGGCTGGCACATTACTCGCTGGTGAAAATGCTGCCCAGGCGGTCCATGCGCTCCAGCGCAATGCCGCAGCCACGCACCACGCAGGTCAGAGGGTCTTCGGCCACCAGCACGGGCAGACCGGTTTCTTCCGCCAGCAGGCGGTCCAGATCACGCAACAGCGCGCCGCCGCCCGTCAGCATCATGCCGCGGTCGGAAATGTCGGCACCCAGCTCGGGGGGCGTTTGCTCCAGCGCGTTCTTGACGGCCGAGACAATCTGGTTGAGCGGATCGGTCAGGGCTTCCAGCACTTCGTTGCTGGAGATGGTGAAGCTGCGTGGCACGCCTTCGCTCAAGTTGCGGCCCTTGACTTCCATCTCGCGGACTTCAGAACCGGGGAAGGCCGAGCCGATATTCTTCTTGATGGCTTCAGCCGTGGGCTCGCCAATCAGCATGCCGTAGTTGCGGCGAATGTAGTTGATGATGGCTTCGTCAAACTTGTCGCCACCCACGCGCACACTGCCCTTGTAGACCATGCCGCCCAGCGAGATCACACCCACCTCGGTGGTGCCGCCGCCGATGTCGACCACCATGGAGCCGGAGGCCTCAGAGACAGGCAAGCCGGCGCCGATACCGGCAGCCATAGGCTCTTCGATCAGGTAGACAGCGGTGGCACCTGCGGCTTCGGCGGCGTCCTTGATGGCGCGGCGCTCCACCTGGGTGGAGCCACAGGGCACGCAGATGATGATGCGCGGGCTGGGGGTGAACAGCGTGCGGGGGTGCACCATCTTGATGAACTGCTTGATCATCTGCTCGGTGATCACGAAGTCGGCAATCACGCCGTCTTTCATGGGCCGGATGGCTTCGATGTTGCCGGGCACCTTGCCCAGCATGGCCTTGGCTTCGTGGCCGACGGCCTGGATGACCTTCTTGCCGTGGGGCCCGCCCTCGTGGCGGATGGCGACCACGGAGGGCTCGTCCAGGACGATGCCCTTGTCACGGGCGAAGATCAGGGTGTTGGCTGTGCCAAGGTCAATGGCCAAGTCGGTGGAGAAATACCGACGAAAAGCTCCGAACATTCAGGAATCCTCTCAGGCACGGCATGCTCGTCGGCCTGCCGTCGCCGGGTTTTAGGGGGGGTCAGATATTGCTTTTTTCGCACAATCACCGGCAGAAAGGGAGGTATTGCGGCAAAGCCGGGATAATACCCGATCCCCTGTGAATAACTCCCATTGGCATGACCTGGATCACAGGTTTACATCTGGTATCCCGACAAATATTTTCCTTATGGCACTGACCCCTCAGGACATCGGTCGCATCGCCAATTTGGCGCGACTGGAGCTCACACCCTCAGAAGGTGAGCGCATGCTCTCTCAATTGAACAGCTTTTTCAACGTGGTGGAGCAAATGCGGGCTGTGGATACCCAAGGGGTCGAGCCCCTGGCACACCCCGTTGCGGCCTTACAGGACGTGGCTTTGCGTTTGCGCGAAGACATTGCCAGCGAGCCCAACCAGCGCGAAGCCAACCAGAAGAGCGCCCCCGCTGTCGAGCGCGGCCTGTTCCTGGTGCCCAAAGTGATCGAGTAAGTCCATGACCACCCCATCCACTGCATTGCACGACCTGAGCGTGACCGAGCTGGCACGCCAACTGCGCGAGCGCCAAGTTTCCGCCGTCGAAGCCGCCCAGCATTTCCTGACCCGCGCCAAAGCCCACACCTCGCTGGGTGCGTTTGTTGCCCTGAATGAAGAAGCCACCCTGACCCAGGCACGCACGGCCGACGCCCGCATCGCCGCCGGCACCGCGGGCGCCCTGGAAGGCGTGCCCATCGCGCACAAAGACATTTTTGTGACCCAAGATTTCCCCAGCACCGCAGGCTCCAGGATGCTGGCAGGCTACCAGTCGCCTTTTGATGCCACCGTGGTCACCAAGCTGGCCGACGCGGGCGCCGTGACGCTGGGCAAGCTCAACTGCGACGAGTTCGCCATGGGCTCGGCCAACGAAAACTCGGCCATCGCCCCCGTGGGCTTTGACGCGCCTGCGCCGGTGCGCAACCCTTGGGCCACCGATCGCATTCCGGGCGGCTCATCCGGCGGCAGCGCCGTCGCCGTGGCTGCGCGCCTGGCACCGGCCGTCACTGGCACCGATACCGGCGGCTCCATCCGCCAGCCTGCATCGTTTTGCGGCATCACCGGCATCAAGCCCACCTACGGCCGCGCCAGCCGCTACGGGATGATTGCGTTTGCCTCCAGCCTGGACCAGGCCGGCCCCATGGCCCGCAGCGCCGAAGACTGCGCGCTGCTGCTGTCGGCCATGTGCGGCCCCGACCCGGACCGCGACTCCACCAGCCTGGACGTGCCCGCCGAAAACTTCAGCGCCAAGCTCAATGACAGCATCGACGGCCTGCGCATCGGCATCCCCGCTGAGTTCTTTGGCGAAGGTCTGGCCCCCGATGTGCGCGCGGCTGTGGACGGTGCGCTCAAGGAATACGAAACGCTCGGTGCCAAGCTCGTGCCCATCACACTGCCCCGCACCGAACTGTCGATTCCCGTCTACTACATCATTGCGCCCGCCGAGGCTTCGTCCAACCTCAGCCGCTTTGACGGCGTGAAGTTTGGCCACCGCGCCAAGGACTACACCGACCTGCTGGACATGTACAAGAAGACCCGCGCCGAAGGCTTTGGCGACGAGGTCAAGCGCCGCATCATGATCGGCGCCTACGTGCTGAGCCACGGCTACTACGACGCCTACTACCTGCAGGCTCAGAAGATTCGCCGCATGATTGCCGACGACTTCCAGAACGCCTTCCAGCAATGCGATGT
>JAGNPA010000256.1 GCA_017989885.1 Aquabacterium sp. | reverse complement strand
CGCTGATGCCCCTTGAAAGACCAGACTCACACAAAACCCCACGAATTTGCACTAAATCCCACTTTACCCGATGGCGACGCTCCCGAACAGCATGGAAGCGAAAAAATTCCAATGAAATCAAAGACTTACAGGCGTTTCGAGCCAAAAATTATCGGCAAAAAGTCCTTATGAATCAACGACCTGCGGAAGGGTCTGGAAGTGCTTCATGAGGAGCACCCCCCATCAGTGTGGGGTAAACACCCCCCGTGATCGGGTCCTGTCAAGGCCTGGCACCTGACCTGGATCAAGCCATGTGATTGCGAATGGTTCGCATTGGTTTGCGGGACGGGACAGGCGTTCACGTCGAGAAACCGGCGCGCGAAGGGGCGCATGAGGCGCCGGTTGCCTGCGGCCGCGTCCACGACGTACACTGTGCGCTGCTCCGGGGTGTGCCGCACATGATGTGTGTGGGCGCTGAGATGGCACTGTGCCAAACCCGCTGAACTTGATCCGGTTCATACCGGCGAAAGAAGAGCCGTCTCTGCCAGAGGCCCGACCCGGTGCCGAAGGTGGGTGCCGCCCTTCCAGTGTGCGGCATGCCGCCACTGGCCAGGCCTGTTTGCGCACCCCACCCTCGTCTGCCCGTTGACGGCCCCTTGCGGCGTCCCTCGGAGCTTGTGTTACCCCACTTGCTGCCCAGGAGAGACGCCCATGAATGCCCCCGATCCGATCGTCGCCCCACAGACGCTGGCCGAACTGACCCGTCTGACGCGCGAGCCCTTGCCCGCCTCCCGCAAGGTCTATGTACAAGGCAGCCACGCCGGTGTGCGCGTGCCCATGCGCGAGGTGTCCCTCACCAACGGGGAATGCGTCACCCTGTACGACTGTTCGGGCCCCTACACCGACCCCAACGTCACGATCGACGTGACCCAGGGCCTGCCGCCGGTGCGTGAAGCGGCCGTGGTGGCGCGCGGTGACACCGAGCTGTACACCGGCCGCTCGATCCTGGCCGTGGACGACGGTCTCAAGCCCGATGAACGCCACGACGCGCACATGGCCGCGCTGCGTGACGCGGCCGCCGGCCTGCAACGCACCCCGCGCCGCGCCAAGGTGGGCCACAACGTGACCCAGATGCACTACGCCCGCCGCGGCATCATCACGCCCGAGATGGAGTTCGTGGCGCTGCGCGAGAACCAGCGCCGCCTGGACCTGGCCGAGGATTGGCGCAGCCAGTACGGTCTGGACGCCGAGCGTGAAGCGCGCCTGCGCGGCAACCCGATGGGCGCGATGATCCCGCGCGAGATCACGCCCGAGTTCGTGCGCGACGAGGTGGCCCGCGGCCGCGCCGTCATCCCCGCCAACATCAACCACACCGAGCTGGAGCCGATGGCCATTGGCCGCAACTTCCTGGTCAAGGTCAACGCCAACATCGGCAACTCGGCCGTGACCTCGTCGATCGAGGAAGAGGTGGAGAAGATGGTGTGGTCGATCCGCTGGGGGGCCGACACGGTGATGGACCTGTCCACCGGCAAGCACATCCACACCACACGCGACTGGATCATGCGCAACAGCCCGGTGCCCATTGGCACGGTGCCCATCTACCAGGCCCTGGAAAAAGTGGGCGGCGTGGCCGAGGACCTGACCTGGGCGATCTTCCGCGACACGCTGATCGAGCAGGCCGAGCAAGGCGTGGACTACTTCACCATCCACGCGGGCCTGCGCCTGCCTTTCATCCCGATGACGGCTCAGCGGCGCACCGGCATCGTCTCGCGCGGGGGCTCGATCCTGGCCAAGTGGTGCATCGCGCACCACCAGGAGAACTTCCTCTACACGCACTTTGAAGACATCTGCGAGATCATGAAGGCGTACGACGTGACCTTCTCGCTGGGCGATGGCCTGCGCCCGGGTTGCCTGTCGGACGCCAACGACGAGGCGCAGTTCGCCGAGCTGCGTACGCTGGGCGAGCTCACGCAGATTGCGTGGCAGCACGATGTGCAAACGATCATCGAGGGCCCCGGCCATGTGCCCATGCACCTGATCCAGGCCAACATGGACGAGCAGCTCAAGCACTGTCACGAAGCGCCGTTCTACACGCTGGGGCCGCTGACCATCGACATCGCGCCGGGTTATGACCACATCGCCTCGGCCATCGGCGCGGCCATGATCGGCTGGATGGGCACGGCCATGCTGTGCTACGTGACCCCCAAGGAGCACCTGGGCCTGCCCAACCGCGACGACGTCAAGCAGGGCCTGATCGCCTACAAGATCGCGGCGCACGCCGCCGACATTGCCAAGGGCCATCCGGGGGCGCGGGCGCGGGACGATGCGCTCTCGCAGGCACGTTTCGACTTCCGCTGGCAGGACCAGTTCAACCTGGGCCTGGACCCCGAAACGGCGCGCGACTTCCACGACGAGACGCTGCCCAAGGACGCGGCCAAGGTGGCGCACTTTTGCTCGATGTGCGGCCCCAAGTTCTGCTCGATGAAGATCACGCAGGAGGTGCGCGAGTTCGCGGCCCGGCAAGGCGTGGCCGATGGCGAGGCCCTCGCACAGGGCATGGCTGCCAAGTCCCAAGAGTTCAAGCAGGTGGGCGGGGCGCTCTACATCCCGATCCAGCCGGCTGGCAAGCAGTCCTGACCACACGGGGAGCCTGCCATGTCTTGCGAGACCTTGAGCGCCTCGCGGCCCCGCATCGGCATTGCCGGGGCGGGCCTGCTGGGGCGGCTGCTGGCCTGGACGCTGGCCCGGCGCGGCCATGCCGTCAGCGTGTTCGATCCGGCTCCGGGCCCGGCGCCCGGCTTTGACGGGCAAGGCGCTGCCGGCTTCACCGCCGCCGGCATGCTCAGCCCGCTGGCCGAGCTGGAAACCGCCGAGCTGGACCTGGCCGCCCGCGGCTGGGACAGCCTGGCGCACTGGGAGACGCTGTGTGCCAGGTGGACGCAACGCCGCATCCTGCCGCCGCACTTTGCCCGCCGGGGCAGCCTGATGGTGGCGCACCGCCCGGACCTGGGGGCCGCCCACCGTGTGCTGAACCGCCTGGCGTCCCTGGCCCAGGCGGCGGCCTGGCCACAGCAACCCCAGCGGCTGGACGCCACCGCGCTGCGCGACGTGGAGCCCGGCTTGCACAGCAGCCTGGGGCCGTTGCACGCCTGGATGCTGCCTGGCGAGGGCCAGATCGATGCGGTGCAGGCGATGCAGACCTTGCACGCCGACGCCCCCGGCGTGCAGTGGCACTGGCAGGCGCCGGTTGACACCGTCAAGCCCGGCGCGCTGGGGGTCAAGGGCGACGCCAAGCTGCATGGGTTCGACTGGGTGTTTGACACCCGCGGCGTGGGCGCACGCCCCGAAGTGCCGGTGCGCGGCGTGCGCGGCGAACTGGTCTGGCTGCATGCGCCGGGTGTGGGCCTGCAGCGCCCGGTGCGCCTGCTGCACCCCCGTCATCGTGTCTACATCGTCCCGCGCCCGGGCGACCTGGTGCTGGTGGGGGCCAGCGAACTGGAAAGCGAAGACCGCTCGCCCATGTCCCTGCGCAGCGCGGTCGAGCTGATGGCAGCTGCCCACAGCGTGCTGCCCGCTTTGGCCGAAGCCCGCATCGTGCGCCTGGACACCAACCTGCGTCCGGCCCTGCCCGACAACCGCCCCGAGATCCACACCGAAGCGGGCCTGGTGCGCCTCAACGGCCTGTACCGCCACGGCTGGCTGCTGGCGCCTTCGCTGGCGCATGAAGCCTTGAGGCGCGTGCAGCTGATCTCCGACACCTCCAGCCTGATCCCCACCCATGCCTGACCTGATCACCATCCAGACCGAACGGGGGGCGCTGTCGCTGCCGAGCGGCAGCACCCTCGAC
>JAGNPA010000255.1 GCA_017989885.1 Aquabacterium sp. | reverse complement strand
ACGGGCGACGAAATCGCCACCACCGCCTTCACCACGGCCCCGGCCTGGCTGCCCGCCTCCTGCGCCCAGCGCAACAGGGCATTGCCGCCCAGCGACACCCCCACGGCCAGCATCGGGCCGGTGTGGCGCAGGGCCAGCCGACGCAACACCCAGTCCAGCTCTTCGTGATCACCCGAGTGATACGCCCGCACCGTGCGGTTCATCTCACCGGAGCAGCCCCGGAAATGCGGCACCACATAGTCCCAGCCCTGCGCCTGCGCCCAATGGGCAAAGGCCCGCGCGTAATGGCTTTGCGACGAGCCCTCCAGGCCATGAAACAGCACCAGCAAGGGCCGATCGTCGCCGGGCGCGCCAGAGGCCCGCAACCAGTCCACATCGATGAAATCGCCATCGGGCGTGTCCCAGCGCTCGCGCTGGTAGCTCACCGCCTCACCGGCCTGGTCGGCGCGTGGATGGCTGTAGAGCGCCGGCCAGATGGTCTGGACGTTGCCGCCCAACGAGCCCGGCCCCTTCAACCACCGCGGCGCCTGATAGTGCAGCATGACCCGCTCAGTGCAAGGTCGAGTGCGGCTCGGAGATGTCCGGCAGGTCCTGCGGCATGCCGGCGCTGGCATGGTGCGCCACCATGCGCCAGCCCTGCGGCGTGCGCAGGTACACATTGGTGGCGATCACGAAGGCGGTTTGCAGCCCCTCGGACGTCATGGCCTGCACCTTCTCGGTCACATGGTGCACGGCGCACACGGCGGTCTCCATGCGTCGCACATGCTCGATGGTGATGTGCACGGGGCCCGCCACCAGCGTGGCCGCGAACGCTGCCCGCACCGCCACCGTGCCCACCGTGCGCGGCCCACCGGGCGACACACAGGCGATCTCCTCGTCCTCGGCCCAGCACGCCATCACCCTGTCCACATCACCGTGGCGCATGGCGTCATAGAACGAGGCTTCGGTTTCGTCGGCCGAGGTCATCAGGGCCTGGGTCGCCTTGAGTGCGCGCGGATCTTTCATGGCATGCGTCCTTACTTGAACACCACGGTCTTGTGACCGTTCATCAGCACACGGTGCTCGGCGTGCCACTTCACAGCCCGCGCCAGCACGACACATTCCACATCCCGCCCCACGGCGGTGAAGTCTTCCGGGGTATGGGTGTGGTCCACCCGTTCCACGTCCTGCTCGATGATCGGACCTTCGTCCAGGTCGGCCGTCACATAGTGCGCGGTGGCGCCAATCAGCTTCACGCCACGGTCATGCGCCTGATAGTAAGGCTTGGCACCCTTGAAGCTCGGCAAGAAGCTGTGATGGATGTTGATGGCCCGCCCCTTGAGGAAACCGCAGAACTCGGCACTGAGGATCTGCATGTAGCGCGCCAGCACGACCAGGTCGATGCCTTCCTCGCTGACCAGGGCCTCGACCTGCTGCTCCTGGGCGCGCTTGACCTCGGCACTCGACCCGGTGGGCAGCGGCAGGTGATGGAAGGGGATGCCATAGCTGGCGGCCAGCTCGGCGTAATCCGGATGGTTCGAGACGATGGCCGGGATGTCGATGGGCAGCCAGCCCGAACGCCAGCGGAACAGCAGGTCGTTGAGGCAATGCCCATGCTTGCTGACCATGATCAGCACGCGGGGCTTGCGCGCCAGCGCGTGGATGGCGGCCGTCATCTGGAACTGCTCGCGCACATGCGAGAACAGGCTCTCCAGCGTGCGGGCATCGGCCAGGTGATCGGGCGCGGCAAAGTGCACGCGCATGAAGAACAGCCCGGTGCTGTCTTCGCTTTGCACATCGCCAAACTGTTGCGAGTCGATGATGTTGCAGCCGGCCTGGTACAGCAGGCCCGACACGGCGTGAACGATGCCAGTGGTGTCCCGGCAGGACAGGGTCAGAACGAATTCGTGCGTGGTCTTCATGATGGAGAACGATTGTAGGCGGCTCGCATGACGGCCGACTGAAGGGGCTCAACGCGCATACAGGCGCTCGATCTCGGCCGCAAAGCGGCTCATGAGGTTGTTGCGCTTGAGCTTGAGGGTGGGGGTCATCATGGTGTTCTCGATGGTCCAGGGCTCCAGCGTCAGCCACACCTTGCGGGGCACCGCGTAGTGCGGAAAGCTGGCTGCGGCCTGCTGGATGCGCGCCAGGGCCGCTTTCACCGCGGCCGGGGCCTGCAGGCTGGCCGGATCCTTGGGGTCCAATTGCAGGCTCTGCGCCAGTTGCGCCCACACCTGCGGGTTCATCACCACCACGGCGGCAATGAAGGGGCGCTGCTCGCCCAGCACGAAGGCCTGCTCGAACAGCGGATCGCCCATCAGCGCCAGCTCCAGGTCACCGGGTGGCACCTTCTCACCGGTCGAGGTGACGATGATCTCCTTGATGCGACCCAGGATGCGGATGCGCCCCTGCTCGATCGCCGCCTGGTCGCCCGTGCCCAGCCAACCCTCGGCCGACAACACCTTGGCGGTGTCCTCGGGGCGGTTCAGGTAGCCCTTCATCACACTGGGCCCGCGCACCTGCAGTTCGCGGTTCTCGCCGATGCGCACCTCCACACCCGGCAAGGCGCGCCCCACCGTGGCCGGGTCGTTGTCGGCCGGCAGGTTGCAGGCCACCACGGGCGAGGTCTCGGTCATGCCATAGCCCTGCACCAGCGGCATGCCCACACCCAGGAAGCAACGCGCCACGGCGGGCGACAAAGGCGCCCCGCCGCTCACAGCCACGCGCAGACGGCCGCCAAACTGCGCCAGCAAAGGCTGCGCGGCCAACTTGTCGAGCAGTGGCCAGACCCACCCGTCGAACGCCGACCAGGGCGAAGCCGGCACCGCCAGACCCTGTTGACGGCAAAAACGCCGCCAGCCCACTGCCTCGGTCCAGGCAAACACGCGCGCTTTCAGGGGCGAGGTGGCCAGCACCTCTTGCAGGCGGGCCTGCACCCGCTCGTAGATGCGCGGCACCGACACCAGCACGGTGGGCCGCACATTGCGCAGGTCTTCGCTCAACAGCGCCACCGAGCGGGCGTACACGACACAGGCACCCGCCGCCATGGGGAGGTAGTAGCCGGCGGTGCGCTCGAAGGTGTGCGACAGCGGCAGGAAGGACAGGAACACGTCGTCCAGGCGAGGCTGGATCACCGACATCACCGCCTTGACGTTGCTCATCACATTGCGGTGGGTGAGCATCACACCCTTGGGCTTGCCGGTGGTGCCCGACGTGTAGACGATGGCCGCGAGGTCATCGGCTTTCGGAGGCACCGGCGCACGCACTGTGGCCACCGCTGAGCCGCCCGCCAGCCAGTCGCGCAGGCTCAGCAAACGGGGGCCGGACGATGCGGGCGCGTCTGACACGCCCGGCACCGCGTTGTCACACACCACCACCGCACGCAAGGCTGGCAGGTCGGTGCCGACTCCGGCAATGGCCTGCCACTGGTCCAGGCTTTGCACCACCAGCAGCGCGACCGCACTGTCGGACAGGATGTAGGCAATGCTGGCCGGGTTGTCGATGGCGTGCAAGGGCACGGGTGCCCCGCCCTGCGCCAAGGTGGCCAGGTCGATGCTGACGGCATCCAAGCCATTGGGCAGCAAGATGGCCACGCGCGCACCCTGCGGCAGGTCCATGGCCTGCAAGGCCGCCGACCACTGGCTCACCCGCTGCGCCACCTGCGCCCAGTCCAGCGTCACCCAGGCCTGGCTGGCCGTATCGAAGTGCCGGTACGCCGCAGCCTGCGGCGTGAGCTTCACCCGCCAGGCCAGCAAGTCGGACAGGGTTGGCAGAGCGTAGAGATCAGAGAGTGCAGAAGGCATCTCGGGCATGGTGAACTCCTGACAAGGTCGCAAGGGGCGGACGCGTCA
>JAGNPA010000025.1 GCA_017989885.1 Aquabacterium sp. | reverse complement strand
CATTGCGCGGCCGCATAGCGCTGGCGCAGATCCTGGTTGGCCTGGGCGTTGATGGCCTCGACGTAGCCGCCAATGGTGCGCGCCGGTTCGGTGAAGGCGCCGTCGATCTGGACGGAGACCTTCACGGGCTGGCCGTTCTGGAGTTGCCGCTCAAAGCCTGAGCCGACCCAGATGAGCAGGCGCGCCTGGTAGGCGGCCAGGGCTGCGTCGGCACGGGTGGGCGCGTGGGTGACCTCGACCTGCTTGAAGTGCCGGGTGGAGAGGAAGCGCTGGGTGTATTCGCGGCTGGCGGCCGTCTGGTCTTCATCGACGATGACGACGCCGACGTTGTCGATGTTGCTGGTCATGCCGTAGGTGAACACGAGCATCAGCAGCACGGGCAGGAAGAAGGCGAGGGTGAGGTAGAGCCGATCGCGCAGGGCTTCGCTGACCTCTTTGGCCACCAGGGTGCGCACGCGCAGCAGGTTCATGCGGCCTCCTGCGCGTGGGCGTCAGCGTCTGCGCCTTGGCCTTCGCGGCTGAGGACGATGTCGATGAAGACGTCTTCCATGGTCAGGGGCCGGGGGATGACGTTGGCGCTGCGTTGGCGGGCCGCACGCAGCACGCTGAAGATGCGGGCGCGGTCGGCCTCGGGCTGGTGCGACATGATGTGGATGTTGCGCCCGTGGAGGACAGCCTGGTCGAAGCCGGCATCTTTCAGAGTCTGCAGGGCCAGCAGGGCGTTGCGCGGGGTGACTTCCAGCAACTGGCCGCGGCGATCCAGCAGATCTTGCTTGAGCTGGGCGGGCGGGGCGTCGGCGACCACGCGGCCAGCGTACATCATGGCGACACGGTCGCAGAGCTCGGCTTCGGCCATGTAGTGGGTCGTCAGCAGGATGGCGACGCCGTCTTCACGGGCCAGCTTGCGCAAGATGCTCCAGAAGTGTTTGCGGCCGATGGGGTCCACGCCCGAGGTGGGCTCGTCGAGAAACAGGACGCGAGGGCGGTGAACGAGGGCGCAGCCCAGGGCCAGACGTTGACGCAGGCCCATGGGCAGGCTGATGGCGGCGACCTGTTCGTAGCCCTGCAACTCGCCCAGCTCGATGGCCCAGCGGGTGCGCTCGCGCGCGACCTTGCGCGGCAGACCGTAGACGCCGGCGAACAGCATCAGGTTCTCTTCCACCGTCAGGTCGGTGTAGAGCGAGAAGGCCTGCGACATGTAGCCGATGCGCTCCTTGATGGACTGGCGCGCATGGCGCATGTCGGAGCCGGCCACACGCCCCAGGCCGGCGCTGGGGGGCAGGATGCCGGTCAGCATCTTGATGGCGGTTGTTTTGCCTGCACCGTTGGCGCCGAGCAAGCCGAAGATGTCGCCATAGCCGACCTGGAAGGAGACGCCATCGACCGCGCGGAACTGGTCGAAATCGCGGGTCAGGGCCTGGGCGTCGATGGCCCAGCCGGTGTCGCTCCCCTTTTTCCCCTTTTGTGTCCCCAAGCCACCTCCTGCGGTGCCGTCCGTCTCGCGCCCCGCAGCGCCTGTCACCGGGGCCGTCGTGGCGTCGTGGGCGGTGTGGCCGGCTGACGTGGCCGTGGGCAGGTAGGAGCGGGCGGCGATGGCATCGGTCCACAGGCGGGCGATGAACAGGTCTTCCAGGTGGGGCCGCGTGACGATGGGCGATTCGACCTTGGGCAGGCCGGCGGCGACCAGGGTGTCCTGGACCTGCGCCTGGGCTTGCGCGGCGTCCCGCAGGGGCACGAACATCCGCACCTGGCCGTGCGTGGCTTCGGGCTGGGGGAAGGCCTGCGTGAGCGCCGTCAGCGCCGCGCCTTCAGCCGGGCACTGCACGATGGTGGCGTCAGCGCGGTCAATGAGCAGGTCGGGCGGGCCTTCGAGGATGATCTGGCCTTCGTGCATCAAGGCCACGTGGTCAAAGCGGCTGGCCTCGTCCAGGTAGGCGGTGGAGATGAGGGCGGTGATCTGCTCGGTGTGGATGAGCTGGGCCAGGATGAGCCAGAAGTCGCGCCGCGAGACCGGATCGACGCCGGTGGTGGGCTCGTCGAGGATGATGAGGCGCGGAGCGTGGATGAGGGTGCAGATGAGCCCGAGCTTTTGCTTCATGCCGCCCGACAGTTGGCCGGCCGGGCGGGCGCGGAAGGCGCTCAGGCGGGTGACCTCCAACAGCCGTTCCTTGCGTTCGCGCAGCAGCTCGGGCGGCACCATGCGCAGGCGGGCGAAGAAGTCGATGTTCTCTTCGATGGACAGCGTGGGGTAGAGGTTCAGGCCCAGGCCCTGGGGCATGAAGCCGATGGCGCTTTTGACCTTCTCGGCCTGACGCTCGGAGTCGATGAGTCGGCCCAGCACCTCGACCTTGCCTTCTTCGTGGCTCAGCACCCCGGCAACCACCTTCATGAGGCTGCTCTTGCCCGCGCCGTCGGCGCCGATCAGGCCGTAGATCTGGGCAGGCTTGATCTCCAGCGAGACCGCGCGAACGGCTTCCACCAGGTCGTAGCGTTTGACCAGCTTGGCCACGCGCACGACCGGACGCACGGCGCGCCGCTCGTCAGGCAGGACGCTGCTTGGCGCGTGCTGGCGGCTCATGGGCGATGGGCTCAGTGGCGGGGGGCGTGCCAGGGGGCATCCGGGCTCAGGCGGATCATGCCGTCGGCGGGCTGGCCGGGCAGGAGCTTGAGCTGGGAGGTTTGTGTGGGGTAGAGGCGGACCTCGAAGACCAGCTTGGTGCGCTCGTCCCGCGTCTGCACTTCCTTGGGCGTGAACTCGGCGCGGTTGGCGATGTAGCCCACCTTGGCGTCGATCGGCTGGTCCGGGGCCGAATCGGTCCAGATCTGTGCAGGCTGGCCCAACTGGATGCGGCCCAGCATGGGTTCGGGGATGTAAGCCTTCAGGTAGACCTTGGACAGGTCGGCAATGGCGTACAGCGGGACGCCGTGGTTCACCGCCTCGCCAGGGTTGATGTAGCGGGCGACGACGTGACCGTTGACCGGTGCGGTGACGGTCAGCTCCTTGGACTCGCTGGCGGCTTCCAGGGCCTTGGCCTGGGCCATTTCGGCCTGGGCGATGGCCGCTTGCAGTTCGGCCGAGCGGGACGCGATGCGCTGGGGCGCCAGGCGGGCGTTCTGCAGGTTGACCTGGGCTTTTTGCACCTGGGCGCGGGCGCTGCTGTATTGCTCCAGCGCGCTCTTGGTGGCCACCTGCGCGCGCTCCAGGGCTTGCGGACCGACAAAGCCTTGGTCGGCCAGTTGCTTGACGCGGTCGCGCTCAAGGGCACTCTGTTGCGCGACCACACCCAGGCGGTTGAGCTCGGCCTGCGCGGCGGTGACTTCGGCCTGTGCGGTTTGCGTGAGCATGGCGGTTTCGCTGCGCAGCAGGCTCAGGGAAGATTCGAGGGCGCGTACCTGGGCCATCTGGGCAGTGGCTGCCGCTGCCGCCTGTGCGGTACGGGCTGCCACGCCATCGTCGTTCAGCTTGAGCATGACCTGGCCCGCTTTCACCACGTCGCCTTCGCGCACCAGCACGTCCGCGATGCGTGCGGGCACCCGTGCCGACACCACGATCTGATCGCTTTCAACGCGGCCATTGACCTGGACCAGGCCACTGTCCGTGTCGGACTGAGTGGTCAAGAAAACACCGGCGGCCAAGGCGGCCACGGCCACCAGGCCTGCCCCCACCATCCAGCGACTTGTGCGTGTCCATGCCATCTTGTGTGTCTTCCCTTGTTTGCGTGACAAGTCTACTGGCAAGCGCATGGCTTGTGCGATTTGTCACGCCTGTGAGGATCAAGGGGCAACCCTGTGTTTTGCCTGCGGCGCTGTGCCTGAGTGCCGTGCTGCACATTGACCTGACGGCGTGACGCATCTGTCATCATGATGGCGTTGGGCAGCGCCTAAGCTGTAGGCGTCAAGTCAATTTACTCACGTCAATCAGGATCGATTCATGGACATCAAGAACAGCGTGGCCCTCATCACGGGCGGTGGCAAGGGCATTGGCGAGGCGGTGGCCAAGCACTTCGTGCGGCAAGGGGCCAAGGTCGCCATCGTCGACATGGTGCAGGAAGACATTGACCGCGTGGTGGCCGAGATCAAGGCCATGGGTGGTGAAGCCATTGGCGTGCAGGCCGACGTGAGCAGCGAGGCCGACACGGCCCGTTTCATCGAAGCCACGGTGAGTGCCTTTGGGCAGCTCAACATTGCCGTGACCTGCGCGGGCATCATCCGCGACGGCACCATGCTGGCGCTGGACAAGACCACCGGCAAGGTCTCGCGCAAGATGGGCCTGGACAAGTGGAAGCCGGTGATCGATGTGGACCTGACCGGCACCTTCCTGACCTTGCGTGATGCGGCCGAGGCCATGGTCAACGGTGGCTGGCAGGGCTTGCTGGTGCCGATCTCGTCGGTCAACAAGATTGGCCAGATCGGGCAGCTGAACTACTCGTCGGCCAAGTCGGCCGTGGCGATGATGCCCAAGATCATCGTGGGCGAGTTCCTGCTGCGCGGCATCCGCAACATCCGTTGCGTGGGGATCGCACCGGGCTACACCGCCACGCCGATGCTCACGGGCATGAACCAGGAAGCGCTCAAAGCCATCTTGAAGGACGTGCACATTGACCGCCTGATTGAGCCGCAGGAAATCGCCGACATGATCGGCTACTGCGTGCAGAACGAGGCGCTCAACGCCACCACGATCGAGATCACCGGTGGCCTGTGCTACCCGGGTGGCATCGCCAAGTGATGGTGGCTCAAGGGTAGAGCTGGCGAATGTCTCGGTAGTCCTCGTCCGTGACGGGGACGAAGCCGGTCATTCCCAGCTCCCGGAGCATCCCCTGTAAGGGACCGGTGTCGCCCAGGAACACCTGGCGGATCTGTTTTTGCAGGGCCGGGCACAGGCTACGGCGGGTCACGAACGGGTCGTAGGGAATGGGTGTCGAGCGCCACAGGATGCGGATCTCGTCCATGCGCAAGGCGCCATTGCGCACAGCATCGTCCACCGCGTTGCTGGCCACAAAGGTGGCATCGACCCGGCCAGTGCGCACCGCTTCGATGGAGCGATCGTGGGCGCCGGCAAAAGTGATCCGTTCAAAGTACGCCTCCAGCGGGACGCCTGTGAGGCGCTGCACGGCCTGGCGCGGCAGGATGGCGCCCGAGGTGCTGGCCGGGTCGGTCAGGCTGAGCGTGCCACCGCGCAACTGCTTCAGATCGCGTGCCGGGTGGTCGTGGCGGGTGATGAGCACCGAGTGGTAAGCCCGTGAGCTGGGCGTCGCCGGGCCCGGTTGCAGTGTGAACGAGGCGATCGGGTCGATCTGGGCGCCGCGCTTCATGGCAATGGCGTAGGAGGCGGGCCCCACTTCCGCCAGATCAATGTCGCCGGCCAGCAAGCCTTCGATGACGGAACCGTAGGACTTGGCTGGCTCGGCTTGCACTCTGCGACCGGTGGCCGCTTCGAGCGCGGTGATCAGCGGGCGGTACTGGCGGGTCTGCGTGTGGGTGTTCTTGACGGGCACCAGCGCAACGCGCAGCGGGCGCGGGTCTTCACACGGCGGCGACTGGCGTGGCGCGGCGCATGCAGGCAGGGCGGCCAGCAGGAGCAAGGAGAGGGCGTGGGCCAGGGTTCTCATGTCGGAGCGAGGGAGGGGCGACTGAGCAGTTCACTGGCTTGGTCAGCCGGAACGGGGCGGCTGAAGAAATAGCCTTGCACCTGATCGCAGCCGGCGGTTTTAAGGTGGACCAGTTGATCGACCAGCTCCACACCCTCGGCCACCACACACATCTTCAGGTTGTGGGCCAGGGTGATGATGGAGCTGACGATGACGGCGTCGTCGGGGCTGTTGCGGATGTCGTGGATGAAGCCGCGGTCGATCTTGAGACAGTGGATGGGCAGGGTGCGGACGTAGGCGAGGCTGGAGAAGCCGCTGCCGTAGTCATCGAGGGCGATGTGAATGCCCAGCTGCTCCAGCTGATTGAGCACGGTGTTGGCGACATCCATGGATTCGACCAGGCAGGTCTCGGTGATCTCCACCTGCAGCAAGGTGCCGTCCAGTTGGTAGCGGGCCAGCAGCTGCGCGATGCGATCGGGCAGTTCGCTGTCGTGCAACTGGATGGCGGACACGTTGAAGGCGATCGGGACGAGCCGTTGACCCTCTTCACGCCAGCTGGCCAGTTGCCGACAGCAGGCTTCGGCGACCCAGTCGCCCAGCTCCAGGATGGCGCCGGTGCGCTCGGCCAGCGGGATGAAGTCGTTGGGATAGATCAGGCCGAGCTCGGGGTGTTGCCAACGGACCAGGGCCTCGAAGCCACTGATCTGGTAGTCGCTCAGGTTGACCTTGGGTTGGAAATGCAGCACCAGTTCGTCTTCTGCAATGGCCCTGGGCAGGCGCTGGGTGAGGTTGAACAGCCGGGCGTCGGCCGGGTTCAGCGAGGCGTCGTAGAAGGTGTAGCGGCCGCGCCCCGCGCGCTTGGACTGGTACATCGCTGTGTCGGCGTTGCGGCACAGGGCGTCGGTGTCATGGCCGTCTCGGGGGAAGAGGGCCACGCCGATGCTGGGGCTGGCTTGAATGTCGTGGCCATCCAGGTCAAGGTAAGGCTTGCACAACTCGCTCACGATCTTGGCGGCGACGACGGCCGCGTCGTCGGCACGCTCCAGGGCCGTCAGCAAGATGGCGAACTCGTCACCGCCCAGGCGCGCAATCAAATCCGATTCGCGCAAGATCGCACGCAGGCGGCTGGAGACTGCTTGCAGCAGCAGATCACCCACGTGGTGCCCCAGCGTGTCGTTGACCTGCTTGAAATGGTCCAGGTCCATGTACATCAGCGCGTAGTGCTTGCGGTTGCGCTTGGCCTGTTGCAGGTGGCTGCTCAGCAACTCGTTGAACATGCGCCGGTTGGGCAGGCCCGTCAGCGGGTCGTGGGCAGCCATCACGAAGGCGCGTCGCTTTTCCTCTTCCAGTTGCGTGATCAGCGCACGGTTGTCCTGGTCGGCCTGCGCCAGGGCCGTGGCGTAACGCCCTTGGCGACGTATGCCTTGGGTCACCCAGAAGGTGGCGCCGAGGAAGAGGGCGCTGACGAGGCTGAGCACGCCCAGAAAGCGCTCACGGGTGGCCTGGTGCACGGCCAGGATGTCTCCCATTTCACGGCTGACCACCACCCGAAATGGCATCTGATGGGGCTGCTGGTAACTGGACAAGTGATGGCGACCGTCGCGGTACAGGTCGGCCTCCACGGCGCCCTGGGCTTGGGTGACGGACTGCAGGTAGGGGTTGCCTGCCCCTGGCTTTTGCAGCACCAGACCTTCTTGCCGCGCTTCTGCCACGATCTGGCCATCGAGCCGGAGGACCTGGATCCGGCCGGTGCGCCCGATGTCGATGTGGTGGTAGAGCTGGAGAAAGTAGCCGAGGTCGAGCACCACGAGCAGTACCCCCGAGGGCCGGTCGCTCGGCCCCAGGACAGGAACCATCAGCGGAATCTGCCAGGCCTGCTCGCTGGCAAGGGGCAGCGGGGCCAGCCCGAGGCGGGTGGCACCTTGAATCGGTGGGGCACGCAGGAACTCAGCCAGGGCCCCGCGGAGCTCGGGGCTGTCGCGTCCCGTTGAGCTGGCGTACACCCGGCGCAGCTGGTCGTCGTACAGCGCCACGCGCAGAAAGGTGCGGTCGGCGGCGATCATGGCGCTCATGCGCGCTGCCGCACCGCTGTCCTGACCGTCAAACCAGCTTTCGGCGGTGATGGCCATCAACCTGCCACGGTCCAGCACCTGCGCGAGGTTCTCGGAGATGATGGCCGTGAGGTTTTGTTGCTGTACCTGGGCATTGGCCCGTGTCAGCGCTTTCTCAGACGCCAGGCGCTGCCAGGTGAAGCTCCAGACCAAGGTCAACAAGCCCAGCGACAGACTGACACTGACCGCCAGCAGGAGGCGGCCGCGTTGAGCGCCCCATGCATCGAGCCATGCGCGAAATGGCAGGGAAGAGAAAAGGCGCACGATAAGGACACAACAAGAAAGCCGCGAGTCTGCGGCTTTTGTGTGTCAAAACGTTGACATACCCTGCAATGACAAAGCGCCCGGGAAGGGCGCTTTGCAGGGCGGAGTCAAACCGAGATCAGCGGTTGCTTTCCTTCACGATGACCCACTTGCCATCGATCTGCTTCCAGGTCAGGACCTTGACGCTGTTGTCCTTGTAGTTGCTGGAGTTGTACTTCTGTTGGAAGCGCGTCACCACGGCATCACCTTGAGCCTGTGTCTGGATGTCGTCGAGCGTCAGCTCGATCGTGCCGGTCTTGCTGACCAGGCGGCGGCGCTCGGCAATCCACTTGGCGGAGGTGCTGCGGCTGGGGGCAAAGTCCTTGGCGTAGAAGCTCAGGTAGCCGTCCACATCCTTGGCCATCCAGGCGTCAGCCCAGTCACGCAGGCGTTGCTGAACGGTTGCCACGGCGGGTGAGGCGACGGGAGCCGGTGCACTGGGGGCGGCGACCACGGGTGCGGCGGTCAGCGCGGGGACGGCCAGCTTGCGGGCACGGGCATCGAGTTCGCCCAGGCTGGTGGCCTTCACGTCGATGGCGGTGACGGGGCAGCGCTGTGCGGCATCGTCGGCGGCTTGCCAGTCCTGAACCAGCTCTTGCGTGCCCTCGGCTTCGCGCGACAGGCCCAGGGTGCTGGTCAGGCTGTACTTTGCTGCCTGGGTGCGGGCGTAGGCCAGTTGCAGGTCGGTTTCAGCATTGGCGTACGAGCGCTTGGCAGTGTAGAGCTCGTTTTCGGCGTTGAGCAGGTCCAGCAGGCTGCGTTGGCCGATGTCGAACTGCTGACGGTAGGCGTCGCGGGCTTTCTCGATGGCCAGCACGTTGCGGTCCAGGGCCACCAACTGATCTTGCAGCTTGCGGATGTCGTTGTGGGCGATGGCCACGGTCTGGCGCACATCGCGGCAGGCGCGGTCGCGTTGGTCGGCGGCCTGGTTGATCAGGTCGGCGTACTGACGCACGCGGGCCTTGTCGCTGCCACCGTTGAAAAGGTTCCAGTTCAGGAGGATCTCGGCCGAGCTGTCGCGCTTTTGGTCCTGCACGCCATCGAAGTTCTTGCCCACGCCGGTGCGCACGCGCGCCTCGACGGTGGGCTGGTAGCGGCTTTCTGCACCCTGGGCCTGGGCCTGGGCGGCTCGCAGGTTCTCGATGGCGGCGCTGATGCTGGGGTGCTGGGCCAGGGCCTGGTTGATGGTGTCGATGTTGGCGGGCAGGATGCCCTTGGACAGTTGGGGGTTGACCGCAGCAGAACTGGCCGGCGGCAAGTCACCGACGATGCGCAGGTAGCGGGCGCTGACGTCGTGCAGGTTGGCCTGCTCGGTCGTCAGGTTGGACTCGGCCAGAGCCAGGCGGGCGTTGGCCTGTTCGGCATCGACGCCGCGGCCCACGCCGGCCTTGAACTTGGTCTGCAACTGGTCAAATGCGTATTTGTGCTGGACGTAGTTGTCTTCGGCCAGGCTCACGAGCTTGCGGTAGCGCTCGACATCCAGATAGGCACGAGTGGCTTCCAGCGCGGTCTCTTCGGTGGCGCCCAGGAACTCGAAGTAGCGCGTCAGGCGGGCGTGGCCCAGGCGGGAGACTTCCTTGCTGGTGGCCATGCCGTCCCACAGGATCTGGCTGGCGCTCAAGGCCAGGCCATTGCGGCTGAGGCTTTGCGAAGCGGGGGAGCGCGAGGTGATGCGGTCGCTGTCGCGGCCGACGCTGGCGCTGAGGTCCACGCTGGGCAGGTACTGACCGCGGGCCACGTCCACCTCGTTGGCGGCGGCGCGCAAGGCGTTCAAGCGCGCGGTGACGTCAGGGTTGTTGTTGATGGCCTGCTGTACGGCTGCGGCAAGACCAGTGGGTTGCGTGCTCTGCGCATGGGCAGCGACGGACAGGATGGCCAGGCTCAGGGAAGACAGGCTCAGCTTGATCGTTTTCTTGTTCACGAAATCCTCGGTTTCTTGTGCGCAAACACCGCCCTCGCATGAAAGCGGGGCCCTGAAGGCTCGATGACACAGGGCGGTGTGTCATGATTTGCTCATTCTGGCATCAAACCCTTCTTACCAATTGTTACGATCGTAGGCTTTTACCCCCATCCACCAGAATGAGGGGCTTCCCTTTTCTGGATGCACAACATGACCGAGTCCTCCGCTTGCGTGTGACCTTGTTTTTGCTGTCGTTTTGGCGTCAGACCCGTTGGTGGGCCATGGTGCAGCGCAGCGTGCGACCGGCCGCGCTGGCGGCTGCCCTGGTGCTGGCGGGCGTGGCCAGTCATGCCTGGGTGGCCGAGCGCATGTTGACGCAGGCCCAGCGCCTGGGGCCGATGGCGGCCGCGCGGGCGCAGGCGCTGGCGCAGGAGATCATGGACGCGCAGGGGATGGAGGAGGAGGGGCGACTCAAGGGGGTCAACACCTTCTTCAACCGTGCCATTTTGTACCGGGATGACCGAGACATTTGGGGGCAGGTGGACTATTGGGCCTCGCCGCTGGAGATGATGAACCGGGGGCAGGGGGATTGCGAGGACTTTGCCATTGCCAAGTACTTCGCTCTGATGGCGGCCGGCGTGCCCAGCGCGAAGTTGCGACTGGTGTACGTGCGTGCGCAGATTGGCGCGGTGACGCAGGCGCACATGGTGCTGGCCTATTACCGCGACCCGATGGCCGAACCCCTGATTTTGGACAATTTGCTCGGTGACATCCGTCCGGCCTCGCGCCGTCCGGATCTGACGCCGGTGTTCAGTTTCAACGCCGAAGGCATGTGGCAAGGGGTGGGGGCGTCGAGTGCCGGCGACCCATCGGCCCGCTTGTCACGCTGGCGCGACATGTTAACGAAAGCCAAAGCCGAAGGCTGGTGGTGAGGATGGTGCTGGTATGTCATTGATTCGTCAGATCTGGTTGTTGCTGCTGGGGACGCTGTTGCTGGCGTTCTTGGGCAGCTTTGCGGTGTGGATGGCCTCGTCACAGGGTTATCTGGAGACGCAGTTGCGGATGAAGAATGCCGACAACGCGCAGGCCCTGGCCTTGAACCTGTCGCAACAGAAGGGTGACGCCACCGCCATGGAGTTGGCGGTGATGGCGATGTTCGATACGGGCTACTACCAGCGGATCACGCTCAAGGACGCGACCGGCAAGGTGGTGTTCAACACGGAGTCGGACGCGGGAGGCCAGCAGTCGGCGGTGCCGGTGTGGTTCGTGAACCTGATGCCGGTGGTGTCGACGCCGGGGGTGGCGCAGGTGTCGGACGGTTGGCGGGCGGTGGGCGAGGTCGAGGTGGTGAGCCATTCGGCGTTTGCCCATGCGCAGTTGTGGGAGGGCGCCCTCAAGACGGCAGGGTGGCTGGCGTTGCTGGGTGGCGTGTCGGGTGTGTTGGCCACGTTCGGGGTGCGAGGCATTCGCCAACCGCTGGAGGCCACGGTGGGCCAGGCGCAGGCGCTGATGGAGCGCCGCTTCATCACGGTCAAGGAGCCGAGGGTGCCCGAACTGGCACGCCTGTCTCAGGCCATGAACGGGGTGGTGCTGCGCTTGAA
>JAGNPA010000254.1 GCA_017989885.1 Aquabacterium sp. | reverse complement strand
CAGGTTGATCAGGGCCTGGCGCAACAAGGCCTGGTCACCATTGACCACGGGCAAGGGTTCGGCCTGAACCGGTCGCGCATGACCTTCACCGTGGGAGAGCTCCAGCTGTTGCATGGATTGTCTGACCAGCGCATCCAGCGCCACCGGCTGTTTGCGCAACTCGGCATTCGACACCCGGGCCAGCGACAGCAGATCGGACACCAGCTCGGACAGATTGGACGATTGCTGCTGCACGGCCAGGAACAGGCGTCGCGCACGTTCGGTGTCACCGGCCTCCAAGGCCGACAAGGCCACGCCCGACAGGCCGGCCATGCCGCCCAGTGGCCCCCGCAGGTCGTGCGACACCATGCTGTTGAAAGACTCCAGCGAGGCGATGATGTCGCGCAACTCCCGCGTGCGATCGATCACACGTTGCTCCAGGGACTCGTTGAGATCGCGCAGGTGGGCGCGCATGCGCCCCATCGTGGCCGACGTGACCCCCAGCCCAGCCAGCGCAAAGGGCACGGCCGACCAATAGCGAAGCTCAACCTGATCCAAGCCCATGGCATAGGCACCCGCCACCATGGGGATGTACAGGCACAGCATGGCGGCCGCAATGCCATGTCCCGCGCCGGGCTCGCGCCGCATCGCCCCCAGACTCAGGCAGCCCAGGTAGGCAAAGATCAGACCCGTCACGCCGTTGGCGATCAAGCTCTCATATCCAGGCCAGAGCTGGCGCGTCATCATCAGGGAGAGATAAGCCAGCCAGGTCAAAGCAAACGACCACCAGGGCCCCGGACGCGGATGGCCTGTGTACAAGCGACCGCCTGCCACGAGCGCACCCATGGTCGAGATGCCCAACACCATGGTGAGCACGTTCAAACTGGTCCCAAACGGAGAATGCATGGCCGCCAACAAAACGGGCGCACCGGTGTTCATCACGCCAGCGGCCGCGAAGGCGGAGGCCCACCAACCCAGCCCCCATTCCGGCCGACCATGTCGAAACCGCAGGAATACCACTGCTACAAACAACTGCACCAAACCGGCAGCAATCGCGAAGCCTTCTGAGAACGTCAAAGGATGCATGCTGTGACCGAGAAAACCAGACACCCAGTGTCACCGCATAAGGTGGGCCACCCTGTCGGCTTTTCCCTCGGAACCCACCCAAATGGGGGATGCCACCGACGCGCCCCTCTCGCCCGGCCTCAGCGCCGCGTCGGGATGCGCCACACGACCACGCACCCGATCACGCCGGCGACCAGCACCACGGCCTGCACGATCGGCCGCTCGGCCAGTTGCCAGGCCGAGACGCCCACCATCAAGGCCATCATCCCGGAGGCCAGCCACTTGATGCGCAAGGGCATGCTGCGGTGGGCCTCCCAGTCACGCACCATCGGGCCCAGCCAGCGGTGCTGCACCAGCCACCGATGCAGACGCGGCGAGGCCTGGGCGAAACAGGCGGCGGCCAGCAGGATGAAGGGGGTGGTGGGCAGACCCGGCAGCACAGCCCCGAGCAAGCCCAGCAGCAGGGACACGATGCCCGCCAGCGTCAGCGCCATGCGCGTGAGGCGCACGCGGGCTGGCAAACGCTCAGGCAGCAAGGCAGACTTCGGCGGGGACATGCGGCCCATTGTCGCCCAGACGCGCCCTCGGCCTGGGATGACCTTGCCAGATGCCCGGATGCCGACTCAGGCGATCACCCGCGCCCAATGGCGCTGCAAGCTGGCCCGCACCGATGCCGGATCACCGAGCAGGCCCATGTGACCCAGCCCAGGCAAGGTGTCGACCACCGCCTGGGGGTTGACCTCGGCCAGGCGGCTCACCATGGCCTGTGCGGGCGGCGTGGTGCGCTCGCCATGCACGAGGGTCACCGGCAGGTCCAATTGGTAGTGTGCAAAGGGCTGGGGCTCGGTGGACACGCTGCACACCTCACGGAACATCTTCCAGCCCACCGGTCGGGTCATCGCCCGGGCCTTCTCGGGCATGCTGGCCCACATGCCCGGATGGTTCCAGTAATCAATGAAACGCTCAATCCAGCCCTCCGAACCGCCCTCGGCCTCGTCCAGCATCGAGTTCGCCCCGTACAGGTCCGCCACCTGGGCGGCCACCTCGGGTGAGTGGCGCTGCGGCTCGGCGCGCAAGGCCCCGAACAGCACGGGCTCATACAGCCACAGCGAGCGCACCGGCAGGCCCATCTCCCGCGCCAGGGTCAGGGCCACAAAGCCCCCGTAAGAATGGCCGCCCAAATGGACGCCAGTGGTGCCCGGCGGAATCTGCGCCTTCAGGTGGGCCACCTCATCCTGCACCGAAAACGCCGAGCCGCGAGGCAGCAGGTCGTGTGGTGCGTAGCCCCGGTTCACCGGCGTCAGCGGCGTGATGCCCTCAGGCAGGTCTGCCAGCAAGGGGCGCCACATGAAAGGCCCGGTGGCCGTGGAATGGATGAACAACGCGACTTCGGACATGGCAGCACCTTATCTACTTGCTTGATGAAAGTAGATGCCAGCCTAACACCAACAACTTGCATCAAGCAAGTAGACTGTGCGCATGCGCCGCACCTCCTTTGCCGACATGAACTGCTCGATTGCCCGCGCGCTCGACCTGATCGGCGAGTGGTGGACCTTGCTGATCGTGCGCGAGGCCTTCCTGGGCTGCCAGCGGTTTGGCGAGTTCGAGGCGCGCCTGGGCATCGCGCCCAATGTGCTGAGCCAGCGGCTGGGCCGCCTGGTCGAGGGCGGGATCCTGCAGGTGGCGTCCACCAGCCAGAGCGGCAAGGCGCTGGCCTACCGCCTCACGGACAAAGGCCGGGATCTGCACCCGGTCATCGTGGCGCTGGCCCAATGGGGTGACCAACACGCGGCGGCGCCAGAAGGTCCGCCTATTCGTCTGGTGGAGCGGGCCACCGGCGTGCCCATTGCGCGGCTGACCACCCGATCTGCACTCGACGACCGCCCGCTGCGCCCGAGGGATGTCGCTGTGGTCGCCGGCCCGGGCGCCACCGACGCCGACCGCGCCCGCCTGGCCGATCTCAGGGCGCAGGAAACGGCGCAGGGCCGGCCACTGCCCGTCGATCCGACACAGAGTGCGTGATCAGGGCAGCAAGCCGCGCGCCTGCCCGAACAGCAAACCACTCACGCCCAGCACATGGGCCAGCACCGTGACCCAGTAGGTGGACTGGAATGCTTCCTTGCGTGATTTGTGACGCAGCACCTGTTGGGCAATCCGCGCTCCGGGCCAGCCACCCAACAGGCTCCACACATGCAGACTGCTCTCGGGCGTGCGCCACTGGCCACGCTGCGCTGCCCACTTGTCACGCCAGTAGACGACAAACGTCCAGACATTGAGGCCCAACCAAGCGGGAACGACCCAGGCTGGCAGGCGATGCGTGGCGCTGGCCCAGCCCAGCACCGCGGCCCACAGCAGCGCCACCAGCAAGATCGGCCTCAGCCAGGGATCCCTCGGTGCCGACGCGCGGGGTTCAACGCGAGCACGACTGCGCGTGGGCGCGGGATGTGACGTGGGAACCCGCGCTGCAGAACGCGACGCCGCTCCTTGCACGGCCACCGCACGCGGCCCCTTGCCGCCCACATGAACCAGCTCGTACGTCACGACCTGCCCCACCTGGGGCGTCCAGCCCCGCTGTACGTCCTTCACATGGAAGAACACGTCCTGCGTCCCCGCCGCGCCCCCGATGAAACCGAAGCCACGGTCCGCCTCCCAGCGGATCACTTTGCCTGTTTTGTTCATGATGCAAAAAGGGGCCGAAGCCCCTGGTGTAGTGTCAACCGAAGATCACTTGGCCCAGTTGCCGTCCTTCAGGCCGGTGATCTTGTTGAACACGGGCTTGCCGGGTTGGTGGTCGAGGC
>JAGNPA010000253.1 GCA_017989885.1 Aquabacterium sp. | reverse complement strand
GAAGACGAGCGCTACGCCCACCTGATCGGCAAGCTGGTCAAGCTGCCCATCACCGGCCGCCTCGTGCCCGTGATCGCCGACGAACACGTGGACAAGGACTTCGGCACCGGCGTGGTCAAGGTCACCCCGGCCCACGACACCAACGACTACCAGGTCGGCCAGCGCCACAGCCTGCCGATGATCACCATCTTCACGCTCGACGCGCAGGTGGTGTCGCACCTGGAAGAGATCCCCGAGGCCTACCGTGGCCTGGACCGCTTCGTGGCCCGCAAAGCCCTGGTGGCCCAACTGGAGGCCGAGGGCCTGCTGGTCGAAGTCAAGAAGCACAAGCTGATGGTGCCGCGCTGCGCCCGCACCGGCCAGATCATCGAACCCATGCTGACCGACCAGTGGTTCGTCGCCATGACCAAGCCCGGTGCGCAGGGCAAGTCGATTGCCGAGCAAGCCATTGAGGCTGTGGAATCCGGTGAGGTCAAGTTCGTTCCCGAGAACTGGGTCAACACCTACAACCAGTGGATGAAGAACATCCAGGACTGGTGCATCAGCCGCCAACTGTGGTGGGGCCATCAGATCCCGGCCTGGTACGGCAGCAATGGTGAGATCTTCGTCGCCCGCAACGAAGACGAAGCGCGCATCCGTGCCAAGGCCGCCGGCTACGAGGGCGAACTGACGCGCGACGAAGACGTGCTCGACACCTGGTACTCGTCCGCGCTGGTGCCCTTCTCGACACTGGGCTGGCCTGAACAGACCAAGGAAATGGACCTGTTCCTGCCTTCGTCCGTGCTGGTCACAGGTTACGACATCATCTTCTTCTGGGTCGCCCGGATGATCATGATGACCAAGCACTTCACCGGCAAGGTGCCTTTCAAGCACGTTTACATCCACGGCCTGGTGCGCGATGCGCAAGGTCAGAAGATGAGCAAGAGCGAAGGCAATGTGCTCGACCCGGTCGACCTGATCGACGGCATTGAGCTGGCCCCGCTGCTGGATAAGCGCACCACCGGTCTGCGCAAGCCCGAAACGGCCCCCAAGGTCCGCAAGAACACCGAAAAGGAATTCCCGGACGGCATTCCTGGTTACGGTGCCGACGCGCTGCGCTTCACGTTCGCCGCACTCGCCAGCCTGGGCCGCAGCATCAACTTCGACAGCAAGCGCTGCGAGGGCTACCGCAACTTCTGCAACAAGCTGTGGAACGCGACCAAGTTTGTGCTGATGAACACCGAAGGCCAGGACCGCGGTTTCGACATCCACAAAGAGCCTGGTCAGTGTGCCGCCACGGGGTACTTGAACTTCAGCCCCGCTGACCGCTGGATCGTGTCCGAACTGCAGCGCGTGGAAGCCGCGGTCGAACAAGGTTTCGCCGAATTCCGTCTGGACAACGTCGCCAACGCCATCTACCAATTCGTGTGGGATGAGTACTGCGACTGGTACATCGAAATCGCCAAGGCCCAGCTCAACGCTGCCAAGGAGGCCGGCGACGAGGCTGCTGCGCGCGCCACTCGCCGCACCCTGATCCGCGTGCTGGAAACCGTGCTGCGCCTGCTGCACCCCATCACCCCCTTCATCACCGAAGAACTGTGGCAAGTGGTGGCCCCCGTGGCCAATCGCAAGGCCGCTGATGCTGACGACACCATCGTGGTCGCCCCGTACCCGCAAGCCGACCTCAGCAAGGTCTGCGCTGCGTCGGACGCCTGGATGGCCAAGCTCAAGGCCATCGTCGGCACCACCCGCAATCTGCGCAGCGAGATGAACCTCTCGCCCGCCGAGCGCATGCCACTGCTGGTCACCGGCGACGCCGAGTTCATCGCCAAGGCCGCCCCGGTGCTCAAGGCCCTGGGCAAGCTCAGCGAAGTCAAGCAGTTGGACGAAGCTGCCTTTGCCGAGGCCACCGCACTGGCGCCCGTGGCCGTGCAAGGTGATGCCCGCCTGGCCCTGCACGTCGAGATTGACGTGGCCGCCGAGAAGGAGCGTTTGACCAAGGAGATCAAGCGCCTGGAAGGCGAGATCGTCAAGGCGCAGGCCAAACTGGGCAACGAAAGCTTCGTGGCCCGCGCCCCGGCCGCCGTGGTCGAGCAAGAGAAGCAACGCATGGCTGACTTTGGTGCCACGCTGGAGCGCGTGCAGCAGCAGTTCAACCGCCTGGGTTGAATGCCTGTCTTGAGCCGTTCATCCGGAACATCACACCAAGGACACGATCTGTGAGCATCACCAAAGCCATCTTCCCGGTGGCGGGCCTGGGCACCCGCTTTCTGCCCGCGACCAAAGCGCAGCCCAAGGAAATGCTGCCCGTGGTGGACAAGCCCTTGATCCAGTACGCCGTGGAAGAGGCGTATAACGCTGGCATCCGCGAGATGATCTTCGTGACCGGCCGCCACAAGCGCGCCATCGAAGACCACTTCGACACCGCGTTCGAGCTAGAGTACGAGTTGGCACAGGCTGGCAAGAACGACCTGCTGGAACTGGTGCACTCCATCAAGCCCGCCGACATGGAATGCGTGTTCGTGCGCCAGCCCAAGAGCCTGGGCCTGGGCCACGCCGTGCTGTGCGGCGAGCGGCTGGTACGTGGCGAACCCTTTGCTGTGCTGCTCGCCGACGACCTGATGGTGGGTGACACCCCCGTGCTCAAGCAGATGGTGCAGCAGTTTGAAGCCTTGCAGGGCTCCATCCTGGCCGTGCAGGAAGTGCCCGCCGAGCACACCAAACGCTACGGCATCGTGGCCGGCCAGATGCAGAGTGATCGCGTCATGGACGTGTCGCAGATCGTTGAAAAGCCGGCACCTGAGGTGGCACCTTCTCGCCTGGGGGTGGCGGGTCGCTACATCCTCACGCCAGCGGTGTTTGAGCAGATCCGGCAACAGCCGCGCGGCGTAGGCAACGAGATTCAGCTGACGGATGGCATCGCAGGGTTGCTGCGCTCCGAGAAGGTGTACGCCTACCGCTATGAGGGTAAGCGTTACGACTGCGGCAGCAAGGAAGGTTTCCTGGAGGCCAATGTGGAACTGGCCTTGCAACACCCTCAGGTGGGCGCCTGGTTCAAGCAGTATCTGCAGGGCTTGCACCTGGCCTGAGCGGCTTGCTTGCTTCGCAGAAACTCAAAGCAAACAGGGGCCGATTGGACCCCTGTTTCATGAACGGCAGACGTGTCGAATGCATTTGAATGCATCAGCCCGGCCTGGTTAGCGATAACACGGACGGCTGAACGGCTATTGGCAGCAGACCCGCCACCTCCAACTGCATCATGATCATGTTGACCAGCGAGGCGACCGACGGACGCCCGGTGTCCACGCTGTAGTGCGCGACCTCTTCGTACAGCGGATGCCGCTGCTCGTAGAGCTCACGCAACTTCGCCTGGGGGTCAGCGACCTGCAACAGCGGGCGCTGCGTGTCGTGACGCAGCCGGCGGTACAACTCTTCGGGTGAAGAGCGCAGGTAAATCACCGTGGTGCGATCGTGCAGGTGGGCGCGATTGGCCGGACGCAAGACCGCGCCGCCGCCCGTCGCGATGATCCGCTGCTCACCGTCCGTGCGAGTCAACTCGTCGATGACAGCCTCTTCCCGATCCCGGAAAGCCGCCTCACCGTGCTGCTCGAAAAACGAACGGATCGGCATGCCGATCCGCTCTTCGAGCACCGCATCGGAGTCGACGAAGCGAGCTCCAATGCGTTTGGCTAACTGCCGCCCGACGGTGGATTTACCACCGCCAGGGAGGCCGACCAATGCGATGTTCATCACTCAACGCAACGCGCCCTTTTCCGTGATCACCTTCGGCGTCAGGAAAATCAGCAGCTCTGAGCGCTCCGATGTCTTCGCGCGTGTCTTGAACAAGTGCCCCAGTACCGGGATG
>JAGNPA010000252.1 GCA_017989885.1 Aquabacterium sp. | reverse complement strand
ATCCTTGGCGCTGGCTTGCGCGGCAAAGCGGGCGGCCTGTTCTTCAGGATCGTTCAACTCGCTGAAGCCGTTGCCGTATTCGCGGCCGGTGATGAACAGCTCGAAGCGCTCGGTGATGCTGGGGTTGCTGTCCGAGGCGCGGGCCAGGGGCGAGACCTCGACCGGGTAGTCGATGATGAAGGTGGGCTGCCAGAGCTTTTCTTCGACCACGGCTTCGAACATGCCGAACTGCAGCTCGGCCAGGTTCCAGCGGGCGGGCGGCTCTTCGCCCAGGCTCTTGAGCTTGTCGTGCAGGAAGGCGGTGTTGTCGGCCTGCTCCGGCGTCAGCTCGGCGATCTGGATCAGCGAGTCACGCACCGTCAGGCGGGCAAAGGGCGACTCCAGGTCGACTTCCTTGCCACCGTAGGTGATCTTGGCGGTGCCGACGGCCGAGTGGGCCGCGTGGCGCAGGATGGACTCGGTGAAGTCCATCAGGTCGTGGTGGTTCCACCAGGCCGCGTAGAACTCCATCATCGTGAACTCGGGGTTGTGTCGCACGGACACCCCTTCGTTGCGGAAGTTGCGGTTGATTTCGAACACGCGCTCGAAACCGCCCACCACCAGGCGCTTCAGATACAGCTCGGGCGCGATGCGCAGGAACATCTCCTGGTCGAGCGCGTTGTGGTGTGTGGTGAAGGGCTTGGCATTGGCGCCGCCGGGGATGGGGTGCATCATCGGCGTTTCGACTTCCAGGAACTGGTGGTCGACCATGAAGGCGCGGATCGAGGCGATGGCCTTGGAGCGGGCAATGAAGCGGGCACGCGACTCTTCGTCGACGATCAGGTCGACGTAGCGCTGACGGTACTTCTGCTCCTGGTCGGTCATGCCGTGGAACTTGTCGGGCAGCGGACGCAGGGCCTTGGTCAGCAGGCGGATCTTCGTGACCTTGATCGACAGCTCGCCGGTCTTGGTCTTGAACAAGGTGCCTTCGGCACCCAGGATGTCGCCCAGGTCCCAGTGCTTGAAGGCCTGCAGGGCGTCGGGGCCGATGGCGTCCAGCGTCACGTAGACCTGGATGCGCCCGGTGGCGTCTTGCAGGGTGCCGAAGCAGGCCTTGCCCATGACGCGCTTGAGCATCAGGCGGCCACCCACGCTGGCGCTGATGCCCTGGGCTTCCAACTCCGGCGCTTCGGTGCCGTCGTGGGCCGCGTGCAGTTGGGCAGCGCGGTCAGCCGGCTTGAAATCGTTGGGGAACGCCACGCCCTGGGCACGGATGGCGGCCAGTTTCTCGCGGCGTTCGGCCACCAGTTTGTTGGTGTCGATCGTGGGTTCCGGAGCCGTTTCGTGCGGGAGATGGGTGTGCGACGTGGTCATGGGGCGGCAAAAGTGGAGTCGGCCAAACCTTCGATTGTATGAAACCGTGGGCACAATGACAGCCATGTCTGTGCAAGATTCCGATTCCCGCGCCTCTGAGGCTGCCTGGCGCAGGCTTTGGCAGGCTTTGCCGAAGGCGGCACTGGGCAATCTGGTGGCGAAGTTGGTGATCGTGAGCCTGGGGCTGGCGATCACGGTGATGGTGGCGCGCCAGGGGCCGCGGGTGCAAGGTGCTTTTGCGCTGTTCGTGGCGGTGGAGGCGGGGCTGCTGACGCTGTTTTCAGGGCTGGGCCTGTGGCTGGCGCGGCAGATGTCGCAGCAGGTTGATGCGCGTTCGGCGCGCACCTTGCCGATGTTGCGCGGGGTGTTGCGGGCGGCAGTGGGGCTGGGGGCCGTGGCCTCGGTGACGCTGCTGGCGCTGTCCTGGGGGGCCAAAAGCCTGCCTTATTCCCAGTTGTGGTTGCTGGCGCTGGCAGCGCCTTTCTTGTTGCTGGTGCCCACGGCCACGGGTTTGTGGCTGGGTGAGGGGCGCATGTGGCCCATCAACCTGGCGCAGGTGGCGGCACCCGCCTTGGTGCTGGCTGGCCTGGCCGGTGTGGCCTGGATTGGCGAGGGCACGACGCGCAGCACCTCCATGGTGGTGCTGGTGCTCACCGCCTGGGTGAGTGGCAAGTCGCTGGTGGCGGTGCTGACGGCCATCTACGCCTTGCGCAATGCCAGCCAGCGTGATGAAGACCTGGCCGAACACCTGCGCCTGGCCGAGCAGCCGCCGCTGGGGGACACCCACCCCGTGTGGTGGCAGCAGTGGCCCTTTGTGGCCACCATCGGCATCACCAATGTCGTCAGCCTGCTCAATTACCGTGCGTCGCTGTTTCTGGTGGAGCATTTCCAGGGGCTGAGCACAGTGGGCACCTACTCGGTGGCGGTGACGGTGGCCGAGCTGCTGTGGTTGCTGTCCTCGTCGGTGACGGTGTCACTGTATGCCCGCATCGGGCACCCGGATGGGAAAGTGGCCGCCAGCATGACGGTGCAGGCGGTGCGCATCAATGTGCTGGCGACCTTGGCGGCGGCGCCGGTGCTGCTGGGCCTGGCCTGGTGGGGTCTGCCCTGGGTGATGGGCGAGGTGTATGCCGCGTCCTTGTGGCCGCTGGCGGCGCTGTTGCCAGGGGTGGCGGCGTATGCGGCGGCTTCCAGCTTGTCGGCGTTCTATACCAATCACCTGGGGCGGCCTCAGCTGTCGGGCGCCATCGCGGGCCTGTCGCTGCTCGTGAGTTTTGGTCTGGGCTGGTTGCTGGTGCCGCGCTGGGGTGCCGTGGGCGCGGCGGTGTCGTCCAGCCTGGGCTACATCGTGGCGATTGCGGTGGCGTACGGCGTGTTCCTGCGTCACGCCGGGTTGCCGGTGCGGGCCTTGTGGCAGCCGTCCCTGACCCGTTTGCCGTGACGGGCGGGGTGCCAGGGGCGGCGCAGTCTGCTCTGGCAAGGCAGGGCGGCCGCGCGAGGGCGCGGATCGGGGACAATAGGGACCTTGCAAGGTTCACGACCTTGTCCTGCCCACGGCCTCTCTCACCCTACCCATGTCGGTCCTGATTCAGCGACTCAAACAACCCGTTGTGCGTGTGCTCGCGGCTTTCACCGGCCCGCGCATCGTTTACGGCTGGCGCAATGCGGATGGCACGTGGTGCCCCCACACGCGGGTCAGCACGCACAGCTGCGTCGAGGGGCGTGACAAGCTGGTGCTGCAGGACCACGTGTTCATTGGCCACTTCAACCGCATCGATGGCTCCAACGGGCTGCTGATTGAAGAGGGCGTGCAGGTGACCAATTACGCCTCCATCCTCAGCCATTCCAGCCACCAGGCGGTGCGGGTGATGGGGCGTCGCTATGTGAACGACCCCAATCCCCAGGGCTATGTGCGCAAGGCCACCCGCATCGGGGCCTACAGCTTCATCGGTCCGCACAGCGTGATCGCCCCCGGTGCCCAGGTGGGCAAGGGCGTGATCGTGCAGGGCTTCAGCTTCGTCTCGGGCACCGTACCGGACTTTGCCATCGTGGCCACGCGCGAGCAGGGCAAACGTGCCGAGGTGGTGGGTGACACCCGCGAGATGGACCGGGCGCTGCTGGAGCGGCATCCGGAGTTGCAGGCCTTGTATGCGCAGTGGGCCGGCAAGGACCATTTGCGTCGCGCCTTGAACGGTGGCGGCAAGGCGAGCGCCGCGCAGAAGGGTGCGGCATGACGACCAAGGTGAGTACGGTGGGCAAGGCGAACCCGGTTCTGGAGGTGGACACAGGCCAGGTGACCGAAGGCATGCGCATCCTCTTCTTTGCCGATGCGTCGAGCGTGCACACGCGCCGTTGGGTGGCCGCCGTGGCCGAGCGCGGCGCGCGGGCCGTGGTCATCACACGCCAGCCCGCCGAGGTGCCCGGTGCCGAAGAGGTGATCACCGTGGCGCCGGGTTCGGACAAGCTGAGCTGGTTCACGGCGCTGCCGCAGGT
>JAGNPA010000251.1 GCA_017989885.1 Aquabacterium sp. | reverse complement strand
GTGCGAACCGAGTGCTCCGGCTGCTCCAGGCATTCGCCGGTCTGCAGGTCAAAGTGGTTTTTGTAGAGGGGCGATGCCACCACCACGCGGTCGCCCAGGTTGCCCACCAGCCCGCGCGACAACACACTGGCGCCCGACTTGGGGTCCACGTTGTCAATCGCGAACCAGCGGTCAGTACCGGTGCGGAACACGGCTACATGGCGGCTGCCCACAAGCGCGCACACGCCGGTGTTGGGGAGGATGTCTTCGACCGCGCAGACGTCGGTCCAGTGCAAAAGTGCTTCGGTCATTGGGTGCCTTCTTGAAACGATGGGGAACCGGCCGCGTCAGGCCACGCGCCGCAGGGTCAGGGTGGGACGTGGGGCTGACGGGCGCTCTTGCGTGCTGGCGGGGCGGATTTGCCCGCGCTCGTGCACAAACACCGCGTTCTCGTCGGGCTGATCGCTGTTGACGAAGGTGCGAAAGCGCTTGCGTGTGTCGGGATCGGTCACCGCCGTCTTCCATTCACACTGGTAAGTGTCCACCACCTGCTGCATCTGCGTTTCGAGTTCGGCGCACAGGCCCAGGCTGTCCTTTTGCAGCACGTCTTGCAGGTAAGCCAGGCCACCTTCCAGGTTCTCGCGCCAGGTGCTGGTGCGCTGCAGCCGGTCGGCGGTGCGCACGTAGAACATCAGCACTCGGTCGATCATGCGCACCAGTTCTTGCTTGCTCAGGTCAGAGGCAAACAGCTCGGCGTGGCGCGGCTTCATGCCGCCGTTGCCGCAGATGTAAAGGTTCCAGCCTTTTTCGGTGGCGATGATGCCTATGTCCTTGCCCTGAGCTTCAGCGCATTCGCGGGTGCAGCCCGATACGCCAAACTTGATCTTGTGTGGCGCCCGCAGGCCTTTGTAGCGGTTCTCTAGCTCCACCGCCAGGCCTACGCTGTCTTGCACGCCGTAGCGGCACCAGGTGGAACCCACGCAGCTTTTGACGGTGCGCAGGGACTTGCCATACGCGTGGCCCGACTCGAACCCGGCGGCGATCAGCTCTTCCCAGATCAGCGGCAGCTGCTCTACCCGTGCGCCGAACATGTCCACGCGTGCACCGCCTGTGACCTTGGTGTACAGCCCGTACTTCTTGGCCACCTGGCCCACGGCGATCAGGCCGTCGGGGGTGACTTCGCCGCCAGGCATGCGTGGCACCACCGAATAGGTGCCGTCCTTCTGGATGTTGCCCAGGAAGTAGTCGTTGCTGTCTTGCAGGCCGGCCAGCTCCTTCTTGAGCACGAACTCGTTCCAGCACGAAGCGAGCACGCTGGCTGCCACGGGTTTGCAGATGTCACAGCCCATGCCCTTGCCGTGCTGGGCCAGCAGGTCGTCAAAGCTCTTGATGTTGCCCACGCGCACCAGGTGGTAGATCTCCTGGCGCGAATACGCGAAGTGCTCGCAAATGTGGTTGTTCACGGCCATGCCACGGCGTGCCATCTCGGCCTTCATGACCTGGGTTACAAGGGGCACGCACCCGCCGCAGGTGGCCCCTGCCTTGGTGCAGGCCTTCATCTCGGCGATGGTGCAGATGCCGTTGCCCACGGCTTCGCAGATGCCGCCTTTGGTGACGTTGTTGCACGAGCAGATCTGCGCTGTATCGGGCAGCGCATCCACGCCCAGGCCGGGTTTGGCTTTGCCGTCGCTGGACGGGAAGATCAGGAACTCGGGGTCTTCGGGCAGCGTGATGCCGTTCAGGGCCATCTGCAACAGGGTGCCATACTCAGCGGCATCGCCGATCAGCACAGCCCCCAGCAGCTTCTTGCCATCTTCGCTGAGCACGATCTTCTTGTAGACCTGGCGGCGTTCGTCTACATACTGGCAGGTGCGGCGGTGCGGTGTTCGGCCATGGGCATCGCCGATGCTTGCCACATCCACGCCCATGAGCTTGAGCTTGGTGCTCATGTCAGCGCCCATAAAGGCCGCCCCGGCTTCACCGGCAATGTGCCGGGCCGCCACACGGGCCATGTCATAGCCTGGTGCTACCAGCCCAAAGGTCTGCTCGTTCCAGGAGGCGCATTCACCAATGGCATACACATTGTGATCGCTGGTGCGGCAGGCGTTGTCAATAGCGACGCCCCCGCGCGGGCCAACGGCCAGCAGGCATTGCCGCGCCAGCTCATCGCGTGGGCGAATGCCCGCCGAGAACACGATCATGTCGGTTTCCAGATGCGATCCGTCGGCAAACACCATGCGGTGGCGCGCGCGCGCGCCGTCGGTGATTTCCAGCGTGTTGCGGCCGGTGTGAACCTGCACGCCCAGTTGCTCGATTTTGGCTTGCAGCACGCGGCCGCCGCCTTCATCCACCTGCACTGCCATCAAGCGCGGCGCGAACTCCACCACATGGGTTTCCAGGTTCATGTCGCGCAACGCCTTGGCGCATTCCAGCCCAAGCAGGCCGCCACCAATCACCACGCCCGACTGGGACTTGGCGCCTGAGGCCAGCATGGCCTCCAAGTCTTCAATGGTGCGGTAGACAAAGCAATGTGAGCGGTCGCGCCCCGGCACCTGGGGCACAAAGGGGTTGGAGCCCGTGGCCAAAACGAGTTTGTCGTAAGGCAGAACTTCACCGTCCAGTGTGGTGACGGTGTTGTTGCGCCGCTCAATCGATGCTGCGCGAGTGGCCAGGCGCAGCTTAAAGCCCGTGCGCTCAAAGAAGCCCGCTTCGACCAGCGAAAGCTCGGCGGCAGACTTGCCGCTAAAGAACTCGGACAGGTGGACGCGGTCGTATGCAGGGCGGGGCTCTTCGCACAACACCGTGACTTCAACACCCGTGAGGCCGGTCTCCGCCAAGCTCTCCAGAAACTTGTGGCCCACCATTCCGTGGCCAATAAGAACAATCTTCATGCTTGCAATCCTGCTGTGACCCGGTTCACGGATGGGGCAGGATGCGGTGCACCGGCCAGTCGTGCTTGGCCACAGGTGCATCACATCCTCCGCGAGTTGACGGGCGTGTTTTGGAACAACCGGTACGCTGGGCACATGGGTGCCGAGCATTGGGGTTCCGCCATCGTTAGCGGAGGAAACTCTTCGTCGCGGGCAGCCTTTACCTGCGGTGTGAAGAGCATTAGCAATATCTGTGCCGAGAATTGCGGCGGCGCAACAAACCTCGTTGCGACAGTGTGGTGATTCAGGGGACGGGTTGCGCGCACGGCAGGCCAATGCGGTGCATCCGTTCCCCGGTTTGGTGCGGCCTGAGGGCTTCGGCTTGCATCTGTTGCGGTCTTGGCGCCCAGGCGTTGCCGCCCATCGCAGCAAGTGTGTTGCGGCGGATCGGGTGCCATCCAATTGCAACCAACGGCCACCAGTGCCCATCAAGGGTTAGGGAGAAATCCTTTGCATGGGCAAAAAGCCGCGCGGAGCCAGTGCAGACCCAGCCCGAGCGGTATGAGCATGGAGGCATTGAGGGCGGCTCACCCAACTCCCCTGGCGTCGTTGTCCCGCCTTGTCGTGCTCCTGTACCGCCTGCGGCGAAGCGCCCAGTGAGGGCCGTTCCGCTGGGTTTTGTGAGCCGCTCTGAATGCGAACCCGCACCCGGCCATGTCTGTCCGAGCGCGGTGTTTCTGCGATAGCAATCCGAGCGCCGCGTGGTTTTGTGCGGGCTGGGCGGTGCTTGTCATCCGGTGGTGTGTGATCCGCGCGGTCTCAGGCACCTTGCGCTTTGCGCACCAGCGCCAGCGCGCGGCACAGGTCGGCCCAGGTGGCGGCCTTGGCGTCTTGCGAGCGCAGCAAGAAGGCAGGGTCGTAGGTGACCACGGCCGGGCACCCGCCCACGGTGTGGGGCACGGCGCGCAGGCGCCCCAGGGGTTCGGTGCGGCCCAGGGC
>JAGNPA010000024.1 GCA_017989885.1 Aquabacterium sp. | reverse complement strand
GAAGGCTTCCACGTGCCCGAAGGCGAGGCCTACGCCGCCGTCGAACACCCCAAGGGTGAGTTCGGCATCTACCTGGCTTCCGACGGTGCCAACAAGCCGTACCGCCTGAAGATCCGCGCCCCCGGCTTCCCGCACCTGGCCGCCCTCGACGAAATGTCGCGTGGCCACATGCTGGCCGACGCCGTGGCCATCATCGGCACGATGGACATCGTGTTCGGTGAAATCGACCGCTAAGTGACCGAGCAAATCATGCTGAGCGAACAAACCAAAGCGCGCTTCGACCGCGAAATCGCCAAGTACCCGGCTGACCAGCGTCAGTCGGCGGTCATGGCCTGTCTGTCCATCATCCAGCAGGAACAAGGCTGGGTCTCGCCTGAGGCCGAGCAGGCCATCGCCGATCACATCGGCATGCCTGCCATTGCCGTGCACGAGGTGACCACGTTCTACAACATGTACAACCAAAAGCCCGTGGGCAAGTACAAGTTGAACGTGTGCACCAACCTGCCTTGTCAGTTGCGCAATGGCCAAGGCGCCCTGCAATACCTGTGCGACAAGCTGGGTGTGGAAGACGGCGGCACCACGGCCGACGGCCTGTTCACCGTGTCGCACTGCGAGTGCCTGGGCGCCTGTGCCGATGCACCCGTGGCCTTGGTGAACGACCGCCAGATGGTCAGCTACATGAGCAACGACAAGCTCGACGAGCTGGTCGACGCGCTCAAGGCTCAGGCCAAGTGAGGGTGAGACAAGATGCTTGACCTTTCCAAATTCCAGGCGACCGGCAAGGAAACCGTTTTCCACGGCCGCCACATCGAACCGCAGATCTACGCTGGCATTGACGGCAGCAACTGGGGCCTGAAGGACTACGAGTCGCGCGGCGGTTATGCGGCGCTGCGCAAGATCCTCGGCAAGGACGGCGGCGAAGGCATGACCCAGGATCAGGTCATTGCCGAAGTCAAGGCTTCGTCGCTGCGTGGTCGTGGCGGTGCCGGCTTCCCCACGGGTCTGAAGTGGAGCTTCATGCCCCGCACCTTCCCGGGCCAGAAGTACCTCGTCTGCAACTCCGACGAAGGCGAACCCGGCACGGCCAAGGACCGCGAGATCCTGCGCTTCAACCCGCACACTGTCATTGAAGGCATGATCATCGCGGCTTACGCGATGGGCATCACCGTGGGCTACAACTACATCCACGGCGAGATCTTCGAAGCCTATGAGCGCTTTGAGGCCGCCCTGGAAGAGGCCCGTGCCGCCGGTTACCTGGGCAACAACATCATGGGCAGCGACTTCAGCTTCCAGCTGCATGCGCACCATGGTTTCGGCGCCTACATCTGCGGTGAAGAAACCGCGCTGCTGGAGTCGCTGGAAGGCAAGAAGGGGCAGCCCCGCTTCAAGCCGCCTTTCCCGGCCAGCTTCGGTCTGTACGGCAAGCCGACCACCATCAACAACACCGAAACCTTTGCGGCCGTTCCCTGGATCATCCGCAACGGTGGCGAGGCCTTCCTGGCGGTGGGCAAGCCCAACGCCGGCGGCACCAAGCTGTTCACCATCAGCGGTGACGTCGAGTTGCCTGGTAACTATGAAATCCCGCTGGGCACACCGTTCTCGAAGCTGCTGGAGCTCGCCGGTGGCGTGCGCGGTGGCAAGAAGCTCAAGGCCGTGATCCCCGGCGGCTCGTCGTCGCCCGTGATCCCGGGTCACATCATGATGGACGTGACGATGGACTACGACGCCATCGCCAAGGCCGGCTCCATGCTCGGTTCGGGCGCCGTCATCGTGATGGACGAAACCCGCTGCATGGTCAAGGCCCTGCAACGCCTGTCCTACTTCTACATGCACGAGTCCTGCGGCCAGTGCACCCCTTGCCGCGAAGGCACGGGCTGGCTGTGGCGCATGGTCGATCGCATCGAAACCGGCCGTGGTCGTCCGGAAGACATCGACTTGCTGGACAACGTGGCCGAGAACATCCAGGGTCGCACGATTTGCGCCCTGGGCGACGCCGCTGCCATGCCGGTGCGCGCCTTCATCAAGCACTACCGCGATGAATTCGTGCACCACATCGAACACAAGACCTGTACGGTCCCTGCCTACCTCTGATCGGCGCGACACCCATGGTTGAAATCGAAATCGACGGACAGAAAGTCCAGTGCCAGGAAGGCAGCATGGTCATGCATGCAGCCGAGCAATCTGGCACCTACATTCCGCACTTCTGCTATCACAAGAAGCTCTCGATCGCGGCGAACTGCCGCATGTGCTTGGTGGACGTTGAAAAAGCGCCCAAGCCCATGCCCGCTTGCGCCACGCCCGTGACGCAAGGCATGATCGTCCGCACCAAGAGCGAGAAGGCCATCAAGGCGCAGCAGAGCGTGATGGAGTTCCTGCTCATCAACCACCCGCTCGATTGCCCGATCTGCGACCAGGGCGGTGAGTGCCAGTTGCAAGACCTGGCCGTGGGTTACGGTGGCAGCGCCTCTCGCTACAACGAAGAAAAGCGTGTGGTCTTCCACAAGGAAGTCGGCCCGCTGATCTCGATGGAAGAGATGAGCCGTTGCATCCAGTGCACCCGCTGCGTGCGTTTCGGCCAGGAAGTGGCCGGCGTCATGGAGCTGGGCATGGTCAACCGTGGCGAGCACTCCGAAATCGAAACCTTCGTCGGTCAGACGGTGGACTCCGAGCTGTCGGGCAACATGATCGACCTGTGCCCGGTCGGTGCCCTGACGAGCAAGCCCTTCCGCTACAGCGCCCGCACCTGGGAGCTGTCGCGTCGCAAGAGCGTGAGCCCGCACGATTCCACCGGTGCCAACCTGATCGTTCAGGTCAAGAACGGCCAGGTGCTGCGTGTCGTGCCGCTCGAGAACGAAGACGTCAACGAATGCTGGATCGCCGACCGCGATCGTTTCAGCTACGAAGCCCTCAACAGCGACCAGCGCATCACCAAGCCCATGCTCAAGCAGGGTGGTGAGTGGCGTGAAGTGGACTGGACGACCGCGCTGGAATACGTGGCCCAAGGCCTGAAGTGCATCAGCAAGGAACAAGGCGCGAACACCATCGGCGCGCTGGCCACCGAGCACAGCACCGTCGAAGAGCTGTACCTGCTGGCGCAGCTGATGCGCGGTCTGGGTTCCGACAACGTCGACACCCGCCTGCGTCAGGCTGACTTTGCCACCGGCGTTGGTGCCCGCTGGCTGGGCCTGCCGATTGCCGAGCTGGCCACGCTGGACCGCGCTCTGGTGATCGGCTCCTTCCTGCGCAAGGATCACCCGCTGTTTGCCGCGCGTCTGCGTCAGGCCACCAAGCGCGGCGCCAAGATCTCCGCCATCGGCGGCGTGAACGACGACTGGCTGCTGCCGATCGCCAACCGCGTGACCGTGGCGCCGAGCGCCTGGGTGCAAGCCCTGGCCGACGTGGCTGCCGCTGTGGCCGCCGAGAAGGGCGTGAGCGCCCCGGTCGCTGGCAACGCCACCGATGCCGCCAAGGCGATCGCTGCTTCGCTGCTGTCCGGCCAACGTGCTGCCGTGCTGCTGGGCAACGCCGCCGTGCAACACCCGCAAGCCTCGTCGCTGCAGGCCCTGGGCCAGTGGATCGCCGAGCAGACCGGCGCCAAGCTGGGCTTCTTCGGTGAGTCGGCCAACTCGGTCGGCGCGCAACTGGTGGGCGCCCAGCCGCAACAAGGCGGCCTCAACGCTGGCCAGATGCTGGCAGGCAAGGGTCTCAAGGGCATGCTGCTGTTGGGTGTCGAGCCCGAGTTCGATGCCGCCAACCCCGCTGCCGCCATCGCCGCAGTGCAGGGCGCCGAAATGGTCGTGTCGCTGTCGTCGTTCAAGACCTCGGCGATGGACTACGCCGACTGCATCTTGCCGATTGCCGCCTTTGCCGAAACGTCGGGCACCTTCGTGAACGCCGAAGGTCGCGTGCAGAGCTTCCACGGTTCGGTCAAGCCGCAAGGCGATGCCCGTCCGGCCTGGAAGGTGCTGCGCGTGCTGGGCACGATGCTGGGTGTGCCTGGTTTCGGTTTCGAAACCTCGGAAGAAGTCAAAGCCGCCGCCCTGGGCGATCTGGCTGCGCTGCCCGCCAAGCTGAACAACGCCACCACGGCATCCGTCCAACTGGGGGCTTCGACCGGTGGTCTGGAGCGTCTGGCCGATGTGCCCATCTACAGTGCAGACGCCCTGGTGCGCCGCGCCCCGGCGCTGCAGGCCACGGCCGATGCCAAGGGCCCGGTAGCCAGCCTGCCGCAAGCCCTGTGGGCTGAGTTGGGCCTGTCGCAAGGTGCGCAAGTCAAGGTGACGCAAGACGGCGCCTCGGCGGTGCTGCCTGCGGTCCTGGATGCCAGCCTGCCCGCCAACGTCGTGCGTGTGCCGGCTGCCACCGTGGCCACCGCCACCCTGGGTGCTTCCTTCGGCGCCATCCGCGTCGAAAAAGCCTGAAGGGTAGGGGAGACAACAGATGATTGATACCCTGTACAACGCTGGTGCCGCCAACCTGGGCGCTGCCTGGCCCGTGGTCTGGTCGCTGATCAAGATCGTGGCGCTGGTGCTGCCGCTGCTCGGTTGCGTGGCTTATCTGACCCTGTGGGAGCGCAAGGCGATTGCCTGGACGCAGATTCGTCCGGGCCCCAACCGCACCGGCCCACGTGGCCTGCTGCAGCCCATCGCTGACGCGGTCAAGCTGATCTTCAAGGAGATCATCGTCCCGACGGCGGCCAACAAGAGCCTGTTCTTCCTGGGTCCGATCATGACCATCATGCCGGCTCTTGCCGCATGGGCCGTGATCCCTTTTGGCCCGGAAGTCGCGCTGGCCAACGTCAACGCCGGCCTGCTGTTCCTGATGGCCATCACCTCGCTCGAAGTCTATGGCGTGATCATCGCCGGCTGGGCTTCGAACTCGAAGTACGCCTTCCTGGGTGCGCTGCGCGCCTCGGCCCAGATGGTGTCCTACGAAATCGCGATGGGTTTCTGCTTCGTGATCGTGCTGATGACGGCCGGCTCGCTGAACATGTCCGACATCGTGCTGAGCCAGGACAAGGGCCAGTTCGCCGAGATGGGCCTGAGCTTCCTGTCGTGGAACTGGCTGCCGCTGCTGCCGGTCATGGTCGTGTACTTCATCTCTGGCCTGGCCGAAACCAACCGCCACCCGTTCGACGTGGTGGAAGGTGAGTCGGAAATCGTGGCCGGTCACATGATCGAGTACTCGGGCATGTCGTTCGCCATGTTCTTCCTGGCCGAATACGCCAACATGATCCTGGTCTCGACGCTGTGCGCGATCCTGTTCTTCGGCGGCTGGCTGGCACCGGTGGAGTTCCTGAACTTCATCCCGGGCTGGATCTGGCTGGGCATCAAGACCTTCATCATCGTGACGATGTTCCTGTGGGTGCGTGCTTCGTTCCCCCGCTTCCGCTACGACCAGATCATGCGTCTGGGCTGGAAGATCTTCATCCCCATCACGCTGATCTGGCTGGTGATCGTCGGCGGCTGGATGATGTCGCCCTGGAACATCTGGAAATAAGGGGCCATCGAAATGTCTGCTACGTCCCTCAAAGAGTTCGTGACCAGCTTTTTCCTGCTGGACATGTTGAAAGGCCTGGCGCTGACCGGTCGTCACTTCCTGAAGCCGACCATCACGGTGCAGTTTCCGGAAGAAAAGACCCCGCTGTCGCCCCGCTTCCGTGGCCTGCACGCCCTGCGCCGTTACGACAACGGCGAAGAGCGCTGCATCGCCTGCAAGCTGTGTGAAGCGGTCTGCCCGGCCATGGCCATCACCATCGAGTCCGATGTGCGTGATGACGGCTCGCGCCGCACCACCCGCTACGACATCGACCTGACCAAGTGCATCTTCTGCGGCTTCTGCGAAGAGAGCTGCCCGGTGGATTCGATCGTGGAAACCCACATCTTCGAATACCACGGCGAAAAGCGCGGCGATCTGTACTTCACCAAGGACATGCTCCTGGCGGTGGGTGATCGTTACGAAAAGGAAATTGCAGCCAACAAGGAGGCGGACGCGAAATACCGCTGACCCGTTATGGACACCTTAGCCCTACTTTTCTATACCTTCGCCTTCGTGCTGGTCTACGCGGGCTTCCGCGTGATCACCGCCAAGAGCCCGGTGACCGCCGTCCTGCATCTGGTGTTGGCGTTCGCCAGTGCCTCGTGCGTGTGGATGCTGCTGCAAGCCGAGTTCCTCGCCATCTCCCTCGTGCTCGTGTACGTGGGGGCGGTGATGGTGCTCTTCCTGTTCGTGGTGATGATGCTCGACATCAACTCCGACTCCGTGCGTCAAGGCTTCTGGAAGCACTTTCCAGCCGCCGGGCTCATCGGTGTCGTGATCGCGCTGGAAATGTCCTTCGTGCTGACCCGCGGTTTCGACCTGCCGGTTGCCAAGAACATGCCGCCCGAGGTGGCAGCGTTGCCCAATGCCAAGGCCTTGGGCATTGACCTGTACACCAACTATCTGTTCCCGGTGCAGGTGGCTGCCGTCATCTTGCTGGTGGGCATCATTGCTGCCATCGCCTTGACGCTGCGCAAGCGCAAGGACGCTCACTTCCAGAAGCCGGCCGAACAGGTCCGCGTCAAGAAGGCCGACCGCCTGCGCGTGCACAAGGTGGCGGCCGTGGTGGAGGCCCCTGCGGCCGAAGCCGATGCCAACAAACAGGCTGGAGGCCAAGCATGACGTCGATCACCCTGGGGCACTATCTGTCGCTCGGCGCGATCCTGTTCACGATGTCGATCATCGGCATCTTCATGAACCGCAAGAACCTGATCGTGCTGCTGATGGCCATTGAGCTGATGCTGCTGGCCGTGAACCTGAACTTCGTGGCGTTCTCCCACTACCTGGGGGACATGGCCGGTCAGGTCTTCGTCTTCTTCATCCTCACCGTGGCGGCCGCCGAGTCGGCCATCGGTCTGGCCATTCTGGTGCTGGTCTTCCGTAATCGCCTGGCGATCAACGTGAGTGATCTGGACACCCTCAAGGGCTGATCGGGAGAGATACCAACCATGTCTGAACTTTCTCTCAATTCGCTGCTGGCGGTGCCCCTGGCGCCGCTGGTCGGCTCGATCGCTGCCGGCTTGTTCGGCAAGACGATTGGCCGCCGTGGCGCGCACCTGCTCACCATCCTGGGTGTGCTGATCTCCTTCATCATCTCGGCGATGACGCTCAAGGCCGTCGCCGTCGATGGGGCCAGCTTCAATGGCACCGTCTACGAGTGGATGACGCTGGGCACGCTCAAGATGGAAGTCGGCTTCCTGGTCGACGGCCTGACCGCGATGATGATGTGCGTGGTGACCTTCGTGTCGCTGATGGTGCACATCTACACCATCGGCTACATGGAAGAGGACGACGGCTACCAGCGCTTCTTCAGCTACATCTCGCTGTTCACGTTCTCGATGTTGATGCTCGTCATGAGCAACAACCTGCTGCAACTGTTCTTCGGCTGGGAAGCGGTGGGCCTGGTGTCCTACCTGCTGATCGGTTTCTGGTACAAGAAGCCCACAGCCATCTTCGCCAACATGAAGGCCTTCCTGGTCAACCGTGTCGGTGACTTCGGCTTCATCCTGGGCATTGGCCTGCTGCTGGCCTACACGGGCACGCTCAACTACACCGAGCTGTTCGCCAAAGGCAGCGAGCTGAGCCTGCTTACGCTGCCCAAGACCGACTGGGCGCTGATCACCGTGATCTGCGTCTGTCTGTTCATCGGTGCGATGGGCAAGTCGGCGCAGTTCCCGCTGCACGTGTGGCTGCCGGATTCGATGGAAGGCCCGACCCCGATCTCCGCGCTGATCCACGCCGCCACCATGGTGACGGCCGGCATCTTCATGGTGTCGCGCATGTCGCCGCTGTTCGAGCTGTCGGATGCGGCACTGAACTTCATCGTGATCATCGGTTCGATCACCGCGCTGTTCATGGGGTTCCTGGGCATCATCCAGAACGACATCAAGCGTGTGGTGGCTTACTCCACGCTGTCGCAGCTGGGTTACATGACCGTGGCCCTGGGCGTGTCGGCCTACAGCGTGGGCATGTTCCACGTGATGACGCACGCCTTCTTCAAGGCCCTGCTGTTCCTCGGCGCCGGTTCCGTGATCATCGGCATGCACCACGATCAGGACATCCGCAACATGGGTGGCCTGTGGAAGCGCATGCCCATCACCTGGATCACCTTCCTGCTGGCCAACCTGGCCCTGATCGGCACGCCGTTCTTCTCGGGTTACTTCTCGAAGGACTCGATCATCATGGCGGTGGAAGCCAGCAACCTGCCTGCCGCCGGCTTTGCCGAGTTCGCAGTGCTGGCGGGTGTGTTCGTCACGGCCTTCTACAGCTTCCGTGTGTACTTCCTGGTCTTCCACGGCAAGGAAAACTTCCATCACAAGCCCTTCCCGGGTGAGCACGATCACCACGACGACGATCACGGTCATGGCCACGCCCATGAGCCGCACGAGTCGCCCTGGGTGGTGACGGCACCGCTGGTGCTGCTGGCGATCCCGTCGGTGGTCATTGGCTTCCTGACGGTGGGCCCGCTGCTGTTCGGTGACTTCCTCAAGTCGGCCATCTTCGTGGACGCTGCCAAGCATCCGGCCATGGCCGAGCTGGCATCGCACTTCCACGGTGCCACTGCGATGGCGCTGCACGGCTTCCAGGCTGCACCGTTCTGGCTGGCTCTGGCTGGTGTGATCACGGCTTACGTGTTCTACATGGTGGCCCCGCAGATCCCTGCGACCCTGGCCAAGGTGCTGCGCCCGCTGATCGTGATCGGCGAGAACAAGTACTACCTGGACTGGTTCAACGAGAAGGTGCTGGCTGCTGGCGCACGACTGCTGGGCCGCATCTTCTGGAAGGTGGGCGACGTGGCCATCATTGACGGTCTGATCGTCAACGGCTCCGCCAAGGTGGTGGGCTTGATTGGTTCTCTGACACGTCTGTTCCAGACGGGTTACCTCTATCACTACGCGCTGGTCATGATCCTGGGGGTGCTCGCCTTCATGACGTGGTTCGTGTTCCTGCAGCACTGAGCGCGAGGACCGGTTCATGCAAACAATGTCCAATATCCTCTCTCTGGCCATCTGGATTCCAGTGGCATTCGGGATCCTGCTGCTGGTCGCTGGCCGGCAGCAACATGCCGGCATCGCCCGCTGGGTGGCACTGATCGGTTCGGTCATCAGCTTCCTGGTGACCCTGCCGCTGATGACCGACTTCGACACGACGACGGCAGCGATGCAGTTCGTCGAGAAAGCCAGCTGGATTGAACGCTTCAACGTGTTCTATCACCTGGGTGTCGATGGCATCTCGATGTGGTTCGTGCCGCTCACCGCCTTCATCACGATCATCGTGGTGCTGGCCGGCTGGGAAGTCATCGAAGACCGTCCGCACCAGTACTACGGTGCCTTCCTCATCCTGTCGGGTCTGATGGTGGGCGTGTTCTCGGCACTGGACGGCATGCTGTTCTACGTGTTCTTCGAGGCCACGCTGATCCCGATGTACATCATCATCGGCATCTGGGGCGGCCCGCGTCGCGTCTACGCTGCGTTCAAGTTCTTCTTGTACACGCTGCTGGGCTCGCTGCTGATGCTGATCGCGCTGGTCTACCTGTACTACAAGTCGGGTGGCAGCTTCGACATCCTGACCTGGCACAAGCTGCCGCTGCCCGCGACACCGCAGGCCCTGCTGTTCGGTGCGTTCTTTGCTGCGTTTGCCGTGAAGGTGCCGATGTGGCCGGTGCACACCTGGTTGCCCGACGCCCACGTGGAAGCGCCGACCGGTGGCTCCATCGTGCTGGCCGCGATCATGCTGAAGCTGGGCTGCTATGGCTTCCTGCGTTTCATGCTGCCGATCGTGCCTGATGCGTCGCATCAGTTCGCCCCGGTGGTGATCACCCTGTCGCTGATCGCTGTGATCTACATTGGTCTGGTGGCGATGGTGCAGCAGGACATGAAGAAGCTGGTGGCGTATTCGTCCATCGCGCACATGGGTTTCGTGACCCTGGGCTTCTTCCTCTTCAACGAGCTGGGCATCGTCGGCGGTCTGGTGCAGATGATTGGCCACGGCTTCGTGTCGGGCGCCATGTTCTTCAGCATCGGTGTGCTGTACGACCGCGTTCACTCGCGTGAAATCGCCAGCTACGGCGGTGTGGTCAACACCATGCCCAAGTTCGCCGCCTTTGCCCTGCTGTTCGCGATGGCCAACAGCGGCCTGCCGGGTACGGCTGGTTTCGTGGGTGAGTGGCTGGTGATCCTGGGTGCGGTCGAGTACGACTTCCTGATCGGGATGCTGGCGGCCACGGCCTTGATCCTGGGCGCCTCGTACAACCTGTGGATGTACAAGCGTGTGTACTTCGGCGATGTGACCAACGACCACGTTCGCGAGCTGAAGGACATCAACGCCCGCGAATTCCTGATTCTGGCCGTGTTGGCGGCCGCCGTGCTGTGGATGGGCCTGCAGCCCAAGCCCTTCACCGATGTGATGTACGTTTCGGTGACGGAGCTGATCAAGCACGTCTCCCTGAGCAAGTTGAACTAAGGGCCGACACAAAATGACTGATTTGAACTGGCTCGCGGTGACCCCCGAGATCGTCTTGCTGGGCATGGCCTGTGTGGTGGCGATCCTCGATCTGTTCGTCACCTGTCCGCAGCGCAAGCCGACCTACTTCCTGACCATGCTGTCGCTGGCGGTGGTGGCTGGCTTGCACCTGAGCGCGCTCGACAGTGGCGCCTCGGTGTACGCCATGCAGCGCATGGTGGTGACCGACCCGATGGGGCACCTGTTGTCGCTGTGCGCGACCCTGGCCGTCATGGGCACCCTGGTCTATGCCCAGGGCTATGCCGCCAGCCGTGATCTGCTCAAGGGAGAACTGTTCTCCCTGAGCATGCTCTCGCTGCTCGGTATCTCGATCATGATCATCGGCAACAACTTCCTGACCATCTACCTGGGTCTGGAGCTGATGTCGCTGTCCCTGTACGCCCTGGTGGCCCTGCGTCGTGACGACACCCAGGCGACCGAGGCCGCCATGAAGTACTTTGTGCTGGGCGCGCTGGCTTCGGGCTTCCTGCTCTATGGTCTGTCGATGATGTACGGCGCCACGGGTTCGCTGGACCTGGCCGAGGTCTACCAGGCTACGCTGACCGGCGAGATCAACAAGCAGGTGCTGGCCTTCGGTGTGGTGTTCATCGTGGCCGGCCTGGCCTTCAAGCTGGGTGTGGTGCCGTTCCACATGTGGGTGCCTGACGTCTACCAGGGCGCCCCCACGGCGGTGACCCTGCTGGTGGCCGGTGCGCCCAAGCTGGCTGCGTTCGCGATCACCATCCGCCTGCTGGTGGAAGGCCTGATCAACAGCGCCACCGACTGGCAGCAGATGCTGATGATCCTGGCCGTGGCCTCGATGGCCGTGGGCAACCTGGCCGCCATTGCGCAGAGCAACCTCAAGCGCATGCTGGCTTACTCGGGTATTGCGCAACTGGGCTTCATGCTGCTGGGCTTCATCCCCAGCGTGGTGGCCGGTAACACGGTGTCGGCCGGCAACGGCTACGGCTCGTCGCTGTTCTACGTGCTGACCTATGTGC
>JAGNPA010000023.1 GCA_017989885.1 Aquabacterium sp. | reverse complement strand
CTGCTGCGGGCATCCACCCCTCTGCCGTGGTGGACCCGACCGCCGTGATCGGCCCCGACGTCGTTGTCGGCCCCTTGGCCGTGATCGAGGCCGGTGCCATCGTGGAAGCCGGTGCCCAGATCGGCGCGCAGTGCTTTGTGGGCGCCCGCGCCCGCGTTGGTGAGCACACCCGTCTGGCGCCGCAGGTGACGCTGGGATTCGACTGCGTGGTCGGTGCGCGTTGCATTTTGCACAGCGGCGTGGTGATTGGCGCCGACGGCTTCGGCTTCGCGCCCAACCAGGGCCGCTGGGAGAAGATCGAACAACTCGGTGCGGTGCGCATTGGCGATGACGTGGAGCTGGGTGCGAACACCTGTGTGGACCGTGGCGCGCTGGATGACACCGTGATCGAAAACGGCGTCAAGCTCGACAACCTGGTTCAAATTGCCCACAACGTCCACATTGGCGAGCATGCGGCCATGGCCGGTTGTGTCGGCGTGGCTGGCAGCGCCCGCATCGGCAAGCATTGCACGGTGGGCGGTGCGGGCATGATCCTGGGGCACCTCACATTGGCGGACAATGTGCATGTGTCATCCGGCACCCTGATTTCTCGCTCTGTGCTCAAGCCTGGCTTGTACAGTGGCGCCTTCCCCTTTGACGAGAACGCATCGTGGGAGAAGAACGCAGCGACCCTGCGTCAACTCCACGCCTTGCGTGACCGTATCCGAACCCTAGAAAAGCAAGTGAAAAGCTGATGGACATCCATAAGATTCTTCAAAAGCTCCCGCACCGCTACCCCTTCCTGTTGGTGGACCGTGTGCTGGAAGTCGAAAAGAACGTTCGCATTCGTGCCTTGAAGAACGTGACGATCAACGAGCCTTTCTTCCAGGGCCACTTCCCCACCCGCCCGGTGATGCCTGGCGTGTTGATGCTGGAAGCGCTGGCGCAGACGGCCGCGTTGCTCGCTTTCGAGACCCAAGGTGAAGGCGTGGACGAGAACTCCGTCTATTACTTTGTGGGCATCGACGGTGCGCGTTTCAAGCGCCCGGTGGAGCCGGGTGACCAGCTCTTCCTGGATGTGCAGATGGACCGCAACAAGGGCGGCATCTACAAGTTCAATGCTCAGGCCCTGGTGGGTGAGGAGCTGGCGGTGTCGGCACAACTGATGTGCACCGTGCGCAAGGTGTCCTGAGGCGCAGATGGCGAACATCCATCCCAGCGCCATCGTCGACCCCGCAGCGCAACTGGCCGACTCGGTCACGGTGGGGCCCTTCACCACGATCGGGCCAAACGTCCGCATTGGTGAAGGCTGCAGCATCGGTGCGCACTGCGTGATCGAGGGGCACACCACGATTGGCCGCGACAACAAGATTTTCCAGTTCGCCTCCTTGGGGGCCGACCCGCAAGACAAGAAGTACAAGGGTGAGCCCACCCAGTTGATCATTGGCGACCGCAACACCATCCGCGAGTTCACCACCTTCAACACGGGCACCGTTCAGGATAAGGGTGTCACGCAGATCGGCGATGACAACTGGATCATGGCCTATGTGCATGTGGCCCATGACTGTGTCATCGGTGACCACAATGTGATCGCCAACTCGGTGCAGTTTGCCGGCCACGTGACCGTGGGCAGCTACACCTTGATCGGTGGCATCAGCGGCATCCACCAGTTTGTGCGCATTGGTGACTTTGCCATGCTGGGCTTTCAGACCCGCTTGTCGCAAGACCTGCCACCGTTTGTCGTGGCGGCGGGCAACCCCGCCGAAGCGCAGAACGTGCACCAGGAAGGCCCGCGTCGCCGCGGCTTTTCGCCTGAGCGTCTGACCATGCTCAAGCAGATGTACCGAGCGCTGTATCGCAAGGGCTTGACGCTGGAGGCCGCCAAGGCCGAGATCGACCAGTTGCGCGGTCAGGCGCCGGACGCGGATGCCGACATCGACAAGATGCTGGCTTTCCTGGCAGGTGCCGAACGCGGCATCGTGCGCTGAGCGATGGCCTCTCTTGATCCGCGCGTGGCCATGGTGGCCGGCGAAACCTCGGGCGATCTGCTGTCTGGTTTGCTGCTGGGCGGCTTGAAGGCGCGCTGGCCGGGTCTGTCTTCCTGCGGCATTGGTGGCCCCCGCATGGCCGAGCATGGGTTTGAGGCCTGGTGGCCTTACCAGAAGCTGGCGGTGCATGGTTTCAACATGGAGGTGCTGCGGCGCTTTCGTGAAATCTGGACCATCCGCCGTGACCTGGGTGACCGCCTGCTGGCGGATCGTCCCGATGTGTTTGTCGGGGTCGATGCGCCGGACTTCAATCTGGGTCTGGAGGCCCGCCTGAAGGCCGAGGGCATCAAGACGGTGCATTTCGTCAGCCCCTCCATCTGGGCCTGGCGCGGCGGGCGCATCCACAAGATCCATCGCTCGGTGGACCACATGCTGTGCCTGTTCCCCTTTGAGCCCAAGCTGTACCACGATCACGGCATCGCGGCGACGTTCGTCGGGCACCCGCTGGCGGACACCATTCCGCTGGAAGTGCCGCGTGCCCAGGCCCGCGCCAGCCTGGGCCTGGATGAGCAGACGCCGGTGGTCGCCATCTTGCCGGGCAGCCGTCGCGGTGAGGTGCTGCACAACACGCCGGCTTTCTTGCAGACCGTGGCACTGCTGAGCCGGCAACGGCCGGATTTGCGCTTTGTGCTGCCGGTGGTGCCAGGCTTGCGCGACATGGTGGAGCCCATGGTGCGCGAGCACGCGCCTGACGCCCCGTTGACGCTGCTCGATGGCCGCTCGCATGAAGCCTTGGCGGCCTGTGATGTCACCTTGATCGCCAGCGGCACCGCCACGCTGGAGGCGGCACTGTTCAAGCGTCCCATGGTGATCGCCTACAAGATCAGTGGTTTGAGCTGGCAGATCATGAAGCGCATGGCCTATCTGCCATGGGTGGGCCTGCCCAACATCCTGCTGTCGGACTCGGTGGTGCCCGAGCGCCTGCAGGATGAGGCCAATCCCGCCCAACTTGCGGCCGATGTGCTGGCGTGGCTGGACCAGCCCGCGCGTGCAGCCTCTGTGCAGCAGCGCTTCCTTGAACTTCACCACCAGCTGAAACAGGATACGGCTCGCGCCGCCAGTGATGCCATCGCCCAAGTCCTCGAAACGCGCTGACCTTGCCAAGGCCACAGAAGCGCCTTTTCAGCTCGACCTGCTGTGGCCGGTGGATGCCGTGGGTCTGATGGCCGGCGTGGACGAGGCCGGGCGTGGCCCCTTGGCGGGGCCGGTGGTGGCGGCAGCGGTGATCCTGGATGACCAACAGCCGATCACGGGGCTGGCGGATTCGAAGAAGCTCACGGCCCGTCGCCGTGACAGCCTGTACGACGAAATTCGCGCCAAGGCCCTGTGCTGCTGCATTGCCGAAGCCAGCGTCGAGGAGATCGATGCGCTGAATATCTTGCAGGCCACGATGCTGGCCATGCGGCGCGCGGTGGAGGGCCTGCGTCTCAAACCCGCCATGGTGCTGGTGGATGGCAACCGCATTCCGGTGTTGAACGTGCCCGCGCAGGCCATCGTCAAGGGCGATGCCAAGGTGCAGGCGATTTCGGCCGCATCCATCCTGGCCAAGGTACACCGCGACCGCCTGTGCACGCAACTGCACGAGGCGCATCCGCAGTATGGGTTCGACGTTCACAAGGGCTATCCCACGGCGGCTCACTTGACGGCGCTGCGCGAGCACGGCGCCACACCGGCACACCGTCGCACCTTCGGTCCCGTCAAGGTGGTACTGGCCAGCGCCGCAAACCCATTGGCTGCGCCGTTGCGTTGACCTGCATTTTGTTGCCATGACCGATTCTTTCCTTCAACGTCCCGCGCGCCTGCGCAGCACCCAGTTGGTCACCTCGCGTGACAACCCGCTGGTGCAGCGCTTGCGTCGTCTCAGCCAGGACCCGGTGGCCTACCGCAAGCAAGGTGAGGTCTGGCTGGAGGGCGATCACCTGTGCGAAGCCTGCCTGCAGCGCGGCATCGAGGTGGGCTTGGCCGTGGTGGCCGAGAACGCCTGGTTGGGTGAACATGGTGTGGCAGCCGGTGGCGACGCACAGGCGGTGCGTCTGAGTGCCCTGGCGCGACAGGCCGAGAAGGTCGTGGTGGTGCCTGAGGCCTTGTGGAAGACCTTCACCGGCCTGGAATCCCCTGCGCGGATCGGCTTTGTGTTGACCCGCCCCGCGGCCGATGCGGCCGAGAGTGCGTTGCGTGCCGGTGTGCCCACCGTGGTGCTGGACCGGGTGCAGGATGCGGGCAATGTGGGCAGCATCTTGCGCAGTGCGTCGGCCATGGGCGTGGCACAGGTGGTGGCGCTCAAGGGGACGGCCGGCTTGTGGTCGCCCAAGGTGCTGCGTGCGGGCATGGGCGCGCATTTCGCCTTGCATCTGGTGGAGCAGGTTGTGCCAGAGGCCTTGTCTGAGCTGAAGGTGCCCCTGGTGGCCACGAGTTCCCACACCGAGCATCAATTGCCGACCGTGGCCCTGCCTGAGCCTTGCGCCTGGGTCATGGGGCATGAAGGGCAGGGGGTGGGCGAGGCCGTCATGAGCCAGTGCGCCTTGAAGGTGGCCATTCCCCAACCCGGTGGGGAGGAGTCGCTCAACGTGGCGGCCGCCGCAGCCGTCTGCCTGTATGAGTCGATGCGACGGCGGCTGTGAACCAGCGGTGTCGAGCCCGACTCGATGCCCTGTGTGCGGCATGGGTTTGATGGGCGAACGTTCTCGGCGGTCGCCCTACAATGTGGTGAAAACTGACACGCCCTCTGCGTGACGCCATCGGGCGCGTCGGCATGGTGATTATGGAGGATGCATGGACCGTTCAATGAAACCCCTGGATGTGGTGTATGGCTCGGCTGCGGCCGGTGACCGTCAGCGCGTGCTGCGCAACACCTATGCGCTCTTGGCCTTGTCGATGCTGCCCACGGTGCTCGGCGCCTGGCTCGGTGTGGTCATGGGCTTCAGCTTTTTTGCGGGCAGCCCCTTCATTGGCCTGATGGTCTTCATGGGGGTGGCCTTCGGGTTCTTCTTTGCCATCGAGAAGTTCAAGAACTCTGGTTTGGGCGTCGTACTGCTGCTGGGCTTCACCTTTTTCATGGGCCTGATGCTCTCTCGCATGCTGGGCCATGTGCTGGGGCTGTCCAATGGTGCGTCGCTGATCGCCACGGCGTTTGGCGGCACGGCCTTGGTGTTCGGTGGCATGGCCACCCTGGCATCGACCATGAAGCGGGACGTGTCCAGCCTGGGCAAGTGGCTGTTCGTGGGCCTGGCGGTCATGATCGTGGCCGCCGTGGCCAACATCTGGTTGCAGATGCCCGCGCTCTATCTGGCTCTGTCGGCCATGGGCGTGGTGATTTTCTCGGCCTTCATCCTGTATGACCTCAAGCGCATCATCGATGGCGGCGAAACCAACTACGTCACGGCCACGCTGTCGGTGTACCTGAGCGTGTACAACCTGTTCTCGTCGTTGCTGCACCTGCTGACAGCGCTGGGTGGTGGTGACGACTGAGTCGCGTCATCCTCGCTGAAATGAGCCCGCCCTGGCTTGCAGCCCCGGCGGGCTTGTTTTTGGGCGATTGGATACCATGTGGGGTAGAACATTCCCACGCAGGAGATCTCATGAGCGAGTCTGTCGAACTGGTCTGTCCGCACTGTCAGGCCATCAACCGCGTACCGGCGGCACGCCTGGGCGACGCGCCGCAATGCGGTCAGTGCCACCAGCCGGTTTTGCCACCACACCCGGTTGAGCTTACCCAGCCCAGCTTCGAGCGCTTCATCACGCGCAATCAACTGCCTGTGCTGGTCGATTTCTGGGCGCCCTGGTGTGGGCCGTGCAAGATGTTTGCCCCGGTGTTTGCCCAGATGGCAGGCACCTATGCCAGTCGTGTGCGCTTTGCCAAGGTCAATACCGAGGTGGAGCAGGGCATTGCCGCCACTTACCAGATCCGCAGCATCCCCACTCTGGCTTTGTTCAAGCAGGGCAAGGAAGTGGACCGGGTGTCCGGCGCATTGCCGCCGGCCCAGTTACAGGCCTGGCTGGCGCGTCACGGACTTTGATCCCCGGGGTCAGTACTGGTCGCCTTCGCCGAGGTAGGTGCCGGGGGCCAGGTTTTCGAAGCGGGTGTTGGACTTCAGGAAAGCCAGGTGCAGGCTGCCCACCGGGCCGTTACGCTGTTTGCCAATGATGATCTCGGCGATGCCGGGCACCTTGGATTCCTTGTTGTAGTACTCGTCGCGGTAGATGAACATGATCACGTCCGCATCCTGTTCGATGGCGCCCGATTCCCGCAGGTCGGACATCATGGGACGCTTGTCCGGTCGTGTTTCCACCGAGCGGTTGAGCTGGGACAGGGCGATCACCGGGCACTGCAGCTCCTTGGCCAGGGCTTTCAGCCCCCGAGAGATTTCACCGATCACGGTGGCGCGGTTTTCTTCGTTGCCGCCCGAGCCGCTCATCAGCTGCAGGTAGTCGACGATGATCAGGCCCAGCGTGCCGCCAAACTGGCGGGCCAGACGCCGCGCCCGCGCGCGCAACTCGTTGGGTGACAGACCGGGTGTCTCGTCGATGAAGACGTTGGCGGTCCGCAGCTTCTCCACCGTTTCACTCAGGCGGCCCCATTCGTCGTCGGTGAGGCGGCCGGTGCGCAGGTTCTGCTGGTTGATACGGCCAATCGAGCCGACCATCCGCAGCGCCAGTTGCGAGGCGCCCATTTCCATGGAGAACACCGCGACGGGCAAGCCCTCGTTGACGGCCACGTTCTCGCCAATGTTCAGCGCGAAAGCGGTTTTACCCATCGACGGGCGGGCGGCCAGGATGATCAGGTCGCCCTTTTGCAGCCCGGCGGTCATCTTGTCCATGTCGATGAAGCCGGTGCGCACGCCGGTCACGTCCTCGGCGCCGTTGTCGGCCAGTTCGGTGACGCGGTCCAGCAGATCGACCACCAGCCCGTCCATCGAGAAGAAGCCTTGCTTGTTGCGGCTGCCTTCCTCGCCGATCTTCATGATCTTGGCTTCGGCCTCGTCCAGCATGTCGGAGACGCTTCTGCCCTGAGGGTTGAAGGCGTTTGTGGCGATCTCGTTGCTGGCCGTGACCAGTTTGCGCAGCACGGCACGCTCGCGCACGATCTCGGCGTAGCGGCGCATGTTGGCCGCACTGGGCACCGACTGCGCCAAGGCGTTCAGATAGCCCAGGCCGCCCACTTCCGCGCCCTTGCCCTGCATCTGCAACTGCTCGAACACCGTGATCACGTCGGCCGGCTTGGAGGCACTGACCAGTTGCTCGATCGCCTTGAAGATCAACTGGTGCTCATGGCGGTAGAAGTCGCCATCGTGCAGCAGGTCGGACGCACGGTCCCAGGCGCTGTTGTCCAGCAGCAAGCCACCCAGCACGCTCTGCTCGGCCTCGATGGAGTGCGGAGGAACGCGGAGCTTGGCGACTTCGTCACTGCTGAGTGAGTCGGTCACGTCTCGGGCGGAGAAGGGAGTGGGGAATGCGGCGGCCATGGCTCAATGATAAAAGCGGAGCGGTGCTCAGCCTGTGGACAAGTCTGTGGGCAGCCTTGGGAAATGCTGGGGACTTTGCGGGATAAGTCCGGGCCACAAACAACAAAGCCGGCGGTGAGGCCGGCTTTGGGTGAAACCGGCCGAAACCGGATTCAGGCGATGGTGTGAATCGCGTGAAAGGTGAAACCTTAAGCGGCTTCGCCAACCACGGCGACGGTCACGTCCACAACCACGTCGGTGTGCAGGGACACCGACACAGCGTGCTCGCCCGTGGTCTTCAGGGGACCGTGGGGCAGGCGGATCTGGTGCTTGGCCACTTCGAAGCCGGCAGCCTTCAGGCCATCAGCGATGTCGTGGTTGGTCACGGAACCGAACAGGCGGCCGTCAACGCCAGCCTTTTGGCTCACGGTGATGGTCTTGCCGTTCAGCTTCTCACCAACTGCTTGCGCAGCGGCCAGCTTCTCGGCTTGAGCCTTTTCCAGCTCGGCACGACGGGCTTCGAATTCGGCGATGGCCTTTTCGGTGGCACGACGAGCTTGACGGGTCGGGATCAGGAAGTTACGGGCGTAGCCGTCCTTGACCTTGACCACATCACCCAGGTTGCCCAGGTTGGCGACTTTTTCGAGGAGGATGATTTGCATGACGAGGACTCCTTAGACGCGGTGCTGGTCGCTGTACGGCAGCAGAGCCAGGAAGCGAGCACGCTTGATGGCGTTGGTCAGCTGACGTTGGTAGATCGCGCGGGTGCCGGTCAGGCGTGCGGGGATGATCTTGCCGTTTTCAGCGATGAAGTCGCGCAGCGTGTCAACGTCCTTGTAGTCGATCTGTTCGACGTTGGCGACGGTGAAGCGGCAGAAGCGCTTGCGGCGGAACAGCAGGGATTGCGTGTTGCGCTTGCCCTTGCGGTCTTTGGAGAACTTGCCGTTCTTGGAGCGTGGAGCAGCCATGAGAACCTCTCAGTATCCGATTGGATGTGTTTAAACGATGTCGTTGAGTTCGGTGATGTGCAGAAGCACGCCACGTCCGGTGCGCGGAGCCCCGAGAAAACCAGCCAACCCGAAGGTCAAGCCAATTTCTTGCCGATTCAGCTTCTCGGCCATGGGGCCAAGGGCAACTGCCTTGATGTCCAGCTTGACCTTGCGGTTTTGCTGGGCCTCGGTCACCTCGGATTCGTGCTGTAGCACAAGGTCGAGGGCGGGCAGGCCGGCGGGGGTGTATCTCAGCGCTTTGCGTTCAATGATCTGTGCAGACAGCAGGACGCGGTTCATGCAGTCAATCGGTGAACGGGTGGACGCGGTGCCTGGACGCCTTGCGGCATCAATCAGGCAGCGGCTTGGTCCTGCTGGGCCTTGCGGGCCTCTTCACGCTCAACTTGCTTCATCATCACGGAAGGAGCGGTCTCAGCCTTGTCCTTCAGCACGGTCAGGTGACGCAGCACGGCGTCATTGAACTTGAAGCCGGTTTCGATTTCAGCCAGGGTGTCCTTGCTGATTTCGACGTTCAGGCACAGGTAGTGGGCCTTGGCGAGCTTGTTGATCTGGTAAGCCAGTTGACGGCGGCCCCAGTCTTCAACACGGTGAACCTGGCCACCGGTGGTGGTGATCAGGGTCTTGTAGCGCTCGAGCATGGCCGGCACTTGTTCGCTTTGATCCGGGTGGATCAGCACGATGATTTCGTAGTGACGCATGGAAACTCCTTGTGGATTCCAGTTGATGGAAGCCGTCGCGAAGCGTCAAACCCGCAAACGGCAAGGGCTGCCCCTGGCTTTGAATCCCTGGGCAACATTCAGGTAACCCGCGATTATAGCAATGAAAACGCCACCCGTGGGTGGCGTGCGTGTGAGTCAGCTCAAATGGCGCCTCCCAAGGGGAAGCGCCTTCGTGGATTCAAGGCTTACTTGGCGGCAAGGCGCTGCCAGGTTTCGACGACCGTGTCAGGGTTCAGCGAGATCGAGACGATGCCTTCAGCAGCCAGCCATTCGGCGAAGTCAGGATGGTCGCTGGGACCCTGGCCACAGATGCCGATGTACTTGCCTTGGGCGCGGCAGGCAGCAATGGCACGCGAGATCATGGCCTTGACGGCCGGATCACGTTCGTCGAAATCAGCGGCCAGCAACTCCAGCCCCGAGTCACGGTCCAGGCCCAGCGTCAACTGGGTCAGGTCGTTGGAGCCGATCGACATGCCGTCAAAGAATTCCAGGAACTGGTCGGCCAGGATGGCGTTGGAAGGCACTTCGCACATCATGATGATGCGCAGGTCGTCCTTGCCGCCCTTGGAGGCGCGCACCAGGCCGTGGTCGGCCAGCATGTTGGTCACGCGCTCGGCTTGCTTGAGGGTGCGCACGAAGGGCACCATGATCTCGACGTTGGTCAGGCCCATGTCGTTGCGCACGCGCTTGAGCGCCTCGCATTCCATGGCAAAGGCCTCGCCGAATTCTTTGCTGATGTAGCGCGAAGCGCCACGGAAGCCCAGCATCGGGTTTTCTTCTTCCGGCTCGTAGCGCGAGCCGCCGATCAGCTTCTTGTACTCGTTGGACTTGAAGTCCGACAGGCGCACGATGACGGGCTTGGGCCAGAAGGCGGCAGCAATGGTGGCAATGCCTTCGGCCAGCTTGTCGACGTAGAAAGCACGGGGTGAGGCATGACCGCGCGCCACCGACTCGACGGCCTTCTTCAGGTCATTGTCGATGTTGGGGTAGTCGAGGATCGCCTTGGGGTGGACGCCGATGTTGTTGTTGATGATGAACTCGAGGCGAGCCAGGCCCACGCCGTTGTTGGGCATTTGGGCGAAGTCGAACGCCAGCTGGGGGTTGCCCACGTTCATCATGATCTTCAGACCGATGTGAGGCATCTCGCCGCGGGTCACCTCGGTGATTTCGGTTTCCAGCAGACCTTCGTAGATGTAGCCGGTGTCGCCTTCGGAGCAGGCCACGGTCACCAGGGTGCCGTCTGTCAGGCGCTCGGTGGCGTTGCCGCAACCGACCACGGCGGGGATGCCCAGTTCACGCGCGATGATGGCCGCGTGGCAGGTGCGGCCACCACGGTTGGTCACGATGGCGCTGGCGCGCTTCATGACGGGTTCCCAGTTGGGGTCGGTCATGTCGGTGACGAGCACATCACCGGGCTTGACGGTGTCCATGTCGGCGATGTTGTGCACGATGCGCACAGGGCCGGTGCCGATCTTTTGACCAATGGCGCGGCCTTCGGCCAGCACGGTGCCGGTGCCCTTGAGCTTGTAGCGTTGCTCGGCCTTGCCTTGCTGCTGGCTCTTCACGGTTTCAGGGCGAGCCTGCAGGATGTAGAGCTTGCCGTCGGTGCCGTCCTTGCCCCACTCGATGTCCATCGGGCGACCGTAGTGCTCTTCGATGATGACGGCGTAGCGGCCCAGTTCGGTCACGTCCTCATTGGTCAGGCTGTAGCGGTTGCGTGCTTCAACGGTGGTGTCGACGGTGCGCACCAGCTTGCCGGAGGCAGCTTTTTCTTCGGCCGAGGCGAACTCCATCTTGATCAGCTTGGAGCCCAGGTTGCGGCGGATGACCGCCTGCTTGCCAGCCTTCAGGGCAGGCTTGTGGACGTAGAACTCGTCGGGGTTGACGGCGCCTTGCACCACGGTCTCGCCCAGGCCATAGCTGGAGGTGATGAAGACCACATCCTGGAAGCCCGATTCGGTGTCGATGGTGAACATCACGCCGGCAGCGCCCAGGTCAGAGCGCACCATGCGCTGCACGCCGGCCGACAGGGCCACCACGTCGTGGGCGAAGCCCTTGTGCACGCGGTAGGAGATGGCGCGGTCGTTGTACAGCGAGGCGAACACTTCCTTCATCTTGTGGAGGATGTCTTCGATGCCGACGACGTTCAGGAAGGTTTCCTGCTGACCGGCGAACGAGGCGTCGGGCAGGTCTTCGGCGGTGGCCGATGAACGCACGGCAAACGAGGCGTCAGGGTTGTCGCCGGCCAGTTTGGCGTAGGCGGTGCGGATGGCCTGCTCCAGATCGGCAGGGAAGGGTTGGGCTTCGACCCAGCCGCGGATTTCGGCGCCGGCTTCGGCCAGGGCGCGCACGTCTTCGGTGTCGAGGGCGGCCAGTCGCTGGCTGATGCGGTCAGCCAGGCCATCGTGCTGGAGGAACTGGCGGAAAGCGTGGGCTGTGGTGGCAAAGCCGGTGGGGACGCGCACGCCGTTGGGCAACTGCGAAATCATCTCGCCGAGGCTGGCGTTTTTGCCGCCGACGACTTCAACGTCCTCGTTGCGCAATTGC
>JAGNPA010000250.1 GCA_017989885.1 Aquabacterium sp. | reverse complement strand
GCGCGCGCGCCGGGAACATGCCGCACACCGGGCAGCGCGCCTCGCGTGGCACGGTGCGAGCCTCCGTGGGCGCCAGGCCCGAGGCGGGGTCATAAGGCGTGGCCGGGGCGACCAGGCAGAGGTCGGTCTCCAGGGCAACGTCCTGGGGGGGCGCAAAGGGGCTCCACACCCCCAGGCGCCAGAGCACGGCGATGGTCAGCCCGAGCCCAAACACCAGGCCGCCGCCCAGCCACAGGCGTGTGCGCCACCTGTTGCGGCGGCTGTCGTGTGACGGGGTGGTCGGCATGAGGGGGTACAGCGGGAGACAGGGGCAGGCGTGCCAGGCTTACATGCGGGTGTCGTGCAGGGCACCACCGCTGAGGTCCACCATGTCCGCCTTGATGTCGGTGAAGCGCAGAACCTTGCCGCCGTACTCGGTGGCAAAGCGGCTGGCGTCGGCCTCCTTGGCAAAGCTGGCGATGGTGGGGCCCATGGAGCCGTGGCGTTTGCTGCCCAGCACATAGAGGGCGGTCTTGGCATCGATCCAGTGCCCTTGCGGCTTGTCCCAGTCGGTGGCGCCCATGTCCTGCACGTAAACGGCGCGCACGGCACGCACCTGCTCACCGGCCAGCAGGGTGTTGAACAGCTCGACGGTGTCGCAGAAGAAACTGGGCTGGGCCTGCCCGGCAAAGTGGACCTGGGCCTTGGGGCCGGGGTAGTCGGCCAGCAACATGCCGTCGAGCTCGCAGCTGGTGGCACGGTCGATCTCGACGGGTGCCAGCGACTGGGTTTCAGCAGCCTGATCCCCGCAGCCGGTCAGTCCGCCCACGGCGCCCAGGGCCGCCAGGGCAACCAGGCCCAGCACCCGCCGGCGATCCGGGCAGGCGTGGGACAGGGCCGCGTCGCGGGCACGGCCGCGGCAGGAACAGCGGTACATCATGGTTTGAATCTCCAATTGGCCAGAATGAGGGGGACGGCGATCCACAGCAGCATCACGCCGCCCATGATGGCAGGACTGCCGAGCGATGTCGGGACGACACTGGCCAAGCCGTAGAGGGTGCGCACGTCTTCGAGCGAGAACACATTCAGGATCCGGAACACATCGGCCGGATTGAGCAGCAGCAGCCAGGCAAAGGCGTCGCCGGCAAACTGCCCCCCGGTGGCCACCAGCAGGCCCAGCACCAGCAAATCGAACACCAGCACAAAGAAGAACCAGGTGGCGATGGCCAGGCCCGTCGCGCGCGTGCGGTCGCGTGCGAGCACCGACAGCAGCACGGCCAGGCTGAGGAAGGCCAGCCCCAGCAGCACCGAGCTGAGCATGAAGCCCGCGTAGTGGTAAAGCCCTGCTCCGCTCATGTGCTTGAACAAGAGCACGGCGACCAGGCCGAAGCCGGCCACCGTGGACACGGTGAGGGCCACCGCCAGACCCAGGTACTTGCCCAGCAGCAACTCCAGCCGCGTGATGGGCAAGGCCAGCAGCAGGTCGAGGGAGCCACGCTCGCGCTCGCCCACGATGGCGTCAAAACCCAGCAGCAGTGCGATCAAGGGGATGAGGTAGATCACCAGGCTGACGAGGCTGGCAATGGTGAACTCGATGGAGCGGAACCCCACCGTGCCTTGTTGTGCGCCACCAAAGTAGGCAATCACCAGCGAGAACACGGTGAACACCAGCGCAACGGCCAGCACCCAGCGGTTGCGCATGCGGTCGTGAAACTCTTTGGTGGCAATGGTGAAGATCGGGGCAAATTCCATGGGGAGTCGGTTCCGGGTGATCAGGCAGAAAAGCCGAAGAACACGTCTTCCAGCGAAGGTTCGAGCAATTTGATGTCGCGCACGCGATCACCCAGGGTCGCCAGTGCGCTCAAGACCGCCATCTTCTGCTCACGCGGACATTGCAGGCGCAGGCCGGTGGGGGTGGACTCAGGCGCCAGGGTGGCGAGCGGCGCCAGGGCCTGCAATGCGGCCGGCACATCACTGGCGATCATCTCGATCTCGAATGTCAGGGGCATCCGGGTTTGCTGGCGCAAGGCCTCGACACTGCCCACAGCCTGCACCCGGCCCGCAGCCAGAATGGCCAGGCGATCGACGCGTTGCTGCAACTCGGCCAGGATGTGCGAGGTGATGATCACCGTCACGCCCTCGGATTGCAGATCACGCAAGGTGGCGTAGAAGTCGCGAATGGCTTGCGGGTCCAGGCCGTTGGTGGGCTCGTCGAGAAAGAGCACCTGAGGGGTGCCCAGCAAGGCCTGCGCAAAACCCAGGCGCTGGCGCATGCCCTTGGAATACTCCCGAACCGGTCGCTTGCCTGCGTGTGTCAGCCCCACCCGATCCAGGATGGTGGCGCACTGTGCCATGGGCGCGTGCTTGAGCTTGGCGAAGAACTGCAAGGTCTCCAGACCGTCGAGGTTGTCGTAGAGCACCACGTTCTCGGGGAGGTAGCCGAGGTGACGGCGCGCCGCGCGGAAATGGCGGCCGGTGACGGAGGCGCCACCGACCAGGATCTCGCCCTGCGTGGCGGGCACGAGGCCGAGCATCATCTTGAACAGCGTGCTCTTGCCCGCGCCGTTGTGCCCGATGATGCCGAAAATCTCACCGCGCGGGATCGCCAGGTCCACGCCATCGACCGCGTGCAAGGCACCGTAGTGCTTGCTGACGCCACGCAGCGAGATGGCCATGTTGTCACTGGCCGGGGAAATGCTTGCCACGCCATTCACTCCATTTTGGGTTGCCAGGCTGCATGCGCGGGTGGGGATCCACCACAGAGGGCACGCGCAGCACCGGAAATTGCTGCCCCACCAGCCTGAGGGCCTGGACGGCCGGACTGGCCAGCAGCAACTTGATCGCAGGGTAACGCCAGGTCAGGCGGTCCACCATGTCGTTGGCCTCATACGGGACATCGCCCCGGCCATCGCCATCGCGGTCCCAGCCCACATAGTTGCTCCAGTGGTTGCCGCCTTGCGTGCCCCAGCGTTCATCGCGGGCACCCACGTAGCGGACCTGCTCCCGGTTGGAGATGAAGTCGTTGCCCTCGACCTCGTTGCGGGTGGAGCCGGCCGCCAGGTGCACGCCGACCACGTTGTCGACCACCAGATTGCGGTTGAGCTTGATGTACTCCACGTCGTAGATGAAGAACCCGCGGCTGTTGCCGGCCACGATGTTGTCCTCGATGACCGAGTCTTGCAGCGTGCGCAACATGATGCCGTGGTCGGAGTTGCCCCAGGCACGGTTGCCGCGCACGACCTGATCGCGCACTTCCATGAGGGCCAGACCACCGCGGTTGTAGTAGGAGTCGTTGTCCTCCCACAGGTTGTGGTACGAGTTCATGTAGTGCGTGCCATAGCGGCTGTGGTGCAGCCGGTTGCCACGAAAGACCGCGTGGTGCGACACGTCGACATACAGGGCGTCGCGCACAAAACTGATGTTGTTGTGGAAGATGCGCGCGCCCTTGGTGTTGTAGAGCTGGATGCCATTGCCGCGCTGCGACGACCCGTACTCGCGCTTGCCGGTGATGGTGTTGTGCTCGATGAGGACATCGTTCGCCTTCTCGATCCACAGCCCGAACAGGTTGTAAGTGAGATCGCAGCGGCGCACGATGGCACGGTGGGCCCCGGGGTAGAGGTAGATCCCGGCGTTCTGGTGCTTGAGGCTGTCGCCCGAATCGCGCACGATCAGGCCCTCGATCACCACATCGGGTGACGTGACACGGATGGTGTCGCCCTCGTTGCCACCACTGAGGGTGGGACGATCAAGGCCGCGCAGCGTGAGCGGCTTGTCGATCAGCAGGTTGACGCGGTACATGCCGCGCTTGACCTCCACCACATCACCTGGCGAGGCCTGGCGCACGGCTTCGGCCAGGTCTCCCCCGGGTTGGACGGTGAGGGTGGCGGCCTGTGCAGCGAGCATCAGCCCGCCCCACAACGCCAACCCCGACATGCAGCGAGCCGCAAACTGGA
>JAGNPA010000249.1 GCA_017989885.1 Aquabacterium sp. | reverse complement strand
GCTCGACCAGGGGCGCATCGACGTCGAGCGACGGAACGGGAGACTCTGCGTCGCTCACGAACGGTCCTTGTCTGTCGGGCCCGGCGCTTCGCCGCGGGCGCACAAAGGCTGGGTGGGCATGAACGTATCTGAAGGTCCCCGCAAATCGATTCCTGATGGTTGGCGACGAAGCGACCATGATGCCACTGCTGGCGAACGCACGTCAGACTCCCCCCCGACCACGGTGGTCAAGCGAGAGGGCAAGGAGATCAGGGTGCGAAAACGGTGCACATCCGGGCAGGACTGGGTGTGAATCCAGCACCAGTGCACGGTCGATGCGCAAGTGCCCTCGCCCACCGCCTGAATGCGGCACAGGAGCCAGCCCTGGGCGTCGAGCAGGCAGCGCACATCGGCGGGCGTGCCGGTCAGCCCACCCATGCGCCAGCCTCCGGCGACAGGCTCATCCTGAACCGGTCCTGCCCAGGTCAGCGACAACACAGGCGCCACCGTGTGCAAGCTGGCCCAGGCGTGTCGGAACAGGTGCCACCACAACCACGCGATGGGCGCACAGGCCAGCACCACCCAGGCCGAGCGCCCCCCTCGCCACACGTCCAGCCCCAGGGCCAGCAACCAGGCCCCGCACAGCACCGAGAGCGCGAGCAACAGGACAGCGCCGAGGAGGCGCACCCAAGGCGCGCCGGCAGCACCAGGCTGCAGACGCCAGGTGACCGGAGCAAGCAAGGGAGACAGCACCATGGCAGTCTCGGACGGGCGCACCAGCGCCCGCACCGGGATCAGACGCGCTTGAACACCAGCGAACCGTTGGTGCCACCGAAGCCGAAGTTGTTCTTCAGCGCGGTGTCGATCTTCATCTCACGCGCCACGTTGGCGCAGTAGTCCAGGTCGCACTCGGGGTCCTGGTTGAAGATGTTCATCGTGGGCGGCGAGATCTGGTTATGGAGCGCCAGCACGGTGAAGACCGACTCAACGCCACCCGCGCCACCCAGGAGGTGACCGGTCATGGACTTGGTCGAGTTGACCACCAGCTTCCTGGCATCGTCACCGAACGCGGCCTTGATGGCGTTGGTTTCGTTGGCGTCGCCCAGCGGCGTGGAGGTGCCGTGCGCGTTGAGGTACTGCACCTGGTCGGTGTTCACACCGGCGTCGCGCAAGGCGTTCAACATGGAGCGGCGCGGGCCGTCCACATCGGGTGCGGTCATGTGGTACGCATCGCCACTCATGCCGAAACCGCTCAGCTCGGCGTAGATCTTGGCGCCACGTGCCTTGGCACTTTCGTACTCTTCGAGCACCATGACACCAGCGCCCTCGCCCAGCACGAAACCGTCGCGGTCCTTGTCCCAGGGGCGCGAAGCCGTCTTGGGGTCGTCGTTGCGCGTTGACAGTGCGCGTGCGGCCGCAAAGCCGCCCACACCCAGTGGCGACACCGTCGACTCGGCACCACCGGCCACCATCACGTCGGCATCGCCGTACTGAATCATGCGGGCCGCCAGGCCAATGGCGTGCAGACCCGTGGTGCAAGCCGTGACCACGCCAATGTTGGGGCCCTTGAAGCCGAACTGGATCGAGACATGGCCCGAGATCATGTTGATGATCGAGGCGGGCACGAAGAAGGGAGAGATGCGACGCGGGCCGCGCTCCATGTACTCCTTGTGCGTCTGCTCGATCATGGGCAGGCCACCAATGCCAGAACCCACCATGACGCCAATGCGCTCGGCGGCCTCTGGGGTCAGAGCGTCGCCGGTGGGCAGACCTGCATCACGGACGGCCTGCATGGACGCAGCCAGGCCGTAATGGATGAAGGTGTCCATGTGGCGCGCTTCTTTACCGGGGATGTAGTCCTCGATGTTGAAGCCCTTGACCTCGCCCGCAAACTGGCAGGCCAACGCCGAGGCGTCGAACTTGGTGATGGTTTGAATGCCTGACTGGCCTGCAAGCAGGTTCGACCAGGAATCCTGAACGTTGTTCCCCACGGGGGTAACCAGGCCCAGGCCTGTGACGACGACGCGACGACGGGTCATGCTTGAGTAGGTAATTAAGGTTGGATTCGATGCGAACAAGGCCCCGAAGGGCCTTGGCATTGCTCAGAAGGCTTAGGCCTTGCTGTGAGCCTTGGCGTAGTCGATCGCCAGTTGGACGCTGGTGATCTTTTCAGCTTCCTCATCCGGGATTTCGATGCCGAACTCGTCTTCCAGGGCCATCACCAGTTCAACGGTGTCCAGGGAATCAGCGCCCAGGTCGGCCACGAAAGCCTTCTCGGGGGTGACTTCCGACTCGGCAACACCGAGTTGTTCTGCAATGATTTTCTTGACGCGTGCTTCGATATCGCTCATGACTCCTCCAGGAGGTGGTGCAAACAAACCAGGGATTTTACCGGCTCAACGTGAAGACACGCCGGCCGATGTGAAAAAGGAATTGAGATTCCCCAGAATCATCTCAAATTCAATTCATGAACATGCCGCCATTGACATGCATTTCTTGTCCGGTCACGTACCCCGCCTGAGGCGACGCCAGATAGGCCACGGCCTCGGCGATGTCCTCGGGCTGACCCAGTCGACCCAGCGGGATCTGGGTCTTGAGGGACGCATGCTGTTCTTCTGACAGGGCCTTGGTCATGTCGGTGTCGATGAAACCCGGCGCCACGCAGTTGACGGTGATGTTGCGGCTGCCCAGTTCGCGCGCCAGGGCGCGGGTCATGCCTGCCACGCCGGCCTTGGCCGCTGCATAGTTGGCCTGACCAGGGTTGCCGCTGGCGCCCACCACCGAAGTGATGTTGACGATGCGGCCGTAGCGCTGCTTCATCATGGGGCGCATCACGGCACGGCTCATGCGGAACACCGCCTTGAGGTTGGTGTCGATGACGGCGTCCCAGTCTTCGTCTTTCATGCGCATGGCCAATGTGTCTCGGGTGATGCCCGCATTGTTGACCAGAATGTGCAGGGCGCCGTGCTCTTTCACGATCGCATCGAGCGTGGCGTCGACAGCCGCCGCATCGGTGACGTTCAGCACCACGCCTTTGGAGCCCTCGAAAGCCGACAGACCCTCGGTGATGGCTTGTGCGCCGCTGTCGGTGGTGGCCGTGCCGATGACCCTAACGCCCCGCTGGGCCAGGGCCACGGCAATGGCGCGGCCGATGCCGCGGCTGGCGCCCGTCACGAGGGCCACTTGTCCTTTGTACTCGGTGCTCATGCCAGCAGGCCCTTCGCTTCGGCCAGCGAGGCCGGATCAAAAATGGTGGTGGTGATCAGATCGCCGTCGATGCGCTTGACCATGCCGGCCAGCACTTTGCCCGGGCCGCACTCGATGACATGGGTCAGGCCACGTGCCTTGAGGGCCTGGATGGTTTCCACCCAGCGCACCGGACCAAATGCCTGACGATACAGGGCGTCGCGCAGCGCGTCGGCCTCAGACACCACGGCCACATCAATGTTATTGACCACGCTGATGGTGGGCACCGCAAACGGGGTCGCCGCCAGCTTTTCTTTCAGACGCTCGGCCGCCGGCTTCATCAGGCTGGAGTGGAACGGTGCCGACACGGGCAGCGACAGCGCGCGCTTGGCGCCCGCGGCCTTCAACACTTCGCAGGCCTTCTCGACGGCGGCTTTGGTGCCGGCGATCACGGTCTGCTTGGGGTCGTTGAAGTTGACGGCCTCGACCGGCTCGCCGACGGCCGCAGCGGCTTCGGCACAGCCGGCCTTCACGGCTTCGGCGTCCAGACCCAGGATGGCGGCCATGCCGCCCACGCCCACAGGCACAGCTTCTTGCATGGCCTGCGCACGGAAGCGCACCAGGGGCAGCGCGTCCTTCAAGGTCAGGGCGCCAGCGGCCACCAGGGCGCTGTACTCACCCAGGGAATGGCCAGCCACCGCCGCCGGCACCAGACCGGTTTCAGCTTGCCAGGCACGCCAGCAGGCCACACCGGCCGTCAGCATGACGGGCTGGGTGTTGGTGG
>JAGNPA010000248.1 GCA_017989885.1 Aquabacterium sp. | reverse complement strand
CTGGTGCCGCTGACCGACGTGACGCCGCCCTTGGCTGGTGAAACCGTGGAAACCGTGGAAGTGCGCTTCCGCACCGTGGGTGACATGACCTGCACCTGCCCGGTCGAGAGCGATGCCGCCAGCCCGCAAGACATCGTTGCCGAGACCCTGCACGTGACCGTGAGCGAGCGTGGCGCCACCCGCATGGACGACCGCACGTCCGAGGCCTCGATGGAGCGCCGCAAGAAGGAAGGTTATTTCTGATGAGCACCGTGATTCACAACGAAGCTGGCGAAGAGCTGGCACACAAGGCCTTGCGCTTCCTGACAGCCGGCAGCGTGGACGATGGCAAGAGCACCCTGATCGGCCGCCTGTTGTTCGACAGCCGCGCCATCCTGGCTGACCAGCTGGATGCGCTGGAAAAGCGCGCCGCCGGCGCTCCCATCGACCTGTCTCTGCTGACGGACGGCCTGGAAGCCGAACGCGAGCAAGGCATCACCATTGACGTGGCCTACCGATACTTCGCGACCAAGACACGCAAGTTCATCATCGCCGACGCCCCAGGCCACGAGCAGTACACCCGCAACATGGTGACGGCTGCGGCAGGCTCCGATGCGGCCGTGGTGCTGGTGGACATCACCAAGATCGACTGGAAGGCCTCGCCTGTGCCCCTGCTGGCCCAGACTCGCCGTCACAGCCTGCTGGCTCACCTGCTGCGCGTGCCGTCCATCGTGTTCGCCATCAACAAGCTGGACGCCATCGAGGAAGACACCGAGGCCGCGTTCCACAACGTCAAGGCCTCGCTGGAAGCGTTTGCGCAACAGGCAGGCATCGCCGTCAAGGGTGTGATCCCCGTGTCCGCCCTGCGGGGTGACAACGTGACCACGCCGAGCGCCAACTGGCCCTGGTATCAGGGTCCGACGCTGCTGCACGTCCTCGAAGGCCTGCCCTCGACCGACGAGCGCCATGAAGGCGCGCTGCTGCACCCCGTGCAGTACGTGACCCGTGACAGCGTGGGCGAAGGCGAAGCCACTGCCAGCGGCACCGGCCACCAATACCGCGCCTTCTGGGGACGCATAGCCCACGGCAGTGTCAAGGCCGGTGACGAAGTGCAGATCTTCCCAAGCGGTGAGTCCGCCATCGTGGCCGAAGTGCGCCATGCGGCCTTGGTTGTGGACGCGTGCGAAGCAGGTCAGTCGGCCGGCATCGTGCTGGACCGTCAGGTCGACATCTCCCGCGGTGACTGGATCGCTTCACCGGGCACGATGAAGCCCACCGACACCTTCACGGCCACACTGGCCTGGCTGGACACTGAGCCGGCCGTGGTCGGCCGCAAGTACTGGGTGCGCCATGGCAACCGCTGGGTGCAGGCTCGCATCTCGGCCATCGACGCCCGCCTGGACATCCACACGCTGGAGCGTCACGACGCGCACGAGCTGGGGGTTAATGAGATTGGCAGCGTCCAGATCCAGACCCAGCAGCCCCTGCCGGTGGAAGCCTATCTGGACAACCGCGTCAGCGGCGCCCTGATCGTGGTCGACCCCACGACCAACCGTACCAGCGGCGCGCTGCTGGTCAAGGCTGCCTGATCGCGGCCCGGGTCTTGCTGGATATGTGTCCATGACTGATACCCGCTTGACCCCACCCTCGTCTCCCTGTGCCCGCGTCGTGTTCATCGGCGCAGGCCCCGGCGAGTCCGATTTGATCACCCTGCGTGGCGCGCGCCTGCTCGCCCAGGCCAAGGTAGTGCTGTACGACGCCCTGGCCGACCCCACGTTGCGCGACTTGGCCCCTGACGCCGAATGGGTGGATGTGGGCAAACGCGGCTTTTCCGGCAAACCCGGCAGCGACTTCAACGGCCAGACGCGCATCAACCACCTGCTGGTGGAACATGCCCGCGCCGTGGGTGCCCAATTTGGTGCCGAAGCCCTCGTGGCGCGGCTCAAAGGCGGAGACCCGAGCCTGTTTGGGCGCCTGGAAGAAGAGCTCTGCGCCTTGCGCGACGCCCAGATCAGCACCGAAGTGGTGCCCGGTGTGACGTCAGCGCTGGCGGCGGCGGCGGCCACCCAACGCCCGCTCACACGGCGCGGCACAGGCCGCAGTGTCAGTTTCACCACAGCCATGACCCGGACCGGCGACCTGCGTTGCGGCATGGGCCCCGGCCAGCGCGCTGACACCGAGGTGTTCTACATGGCCGGACGGCAACTGGCCCCCTTGTCCAAGGGACTGCTGGATGCCGGTTGGCCCCAGGACACGCTGGTGAGCGTGGTGTCACGTGCGGGCTGGCCTGACATGCGACACACCGTTCACAGTGTGGGAACACTGGACGAGGCCAGTGCCATCCACGCCGGACGCCCCACTTTGGTGATTGTTGGCGCCGGCGCCACCGAAATACCTGAACAACCCTTGACCCATATCGCCCTTTGCGGCGAAGGCTGATCAAGGTGGGGCACGTTTGCCCCGGTAAAATCCACCCTTACTTTTAACCGATACAAGAGACCTGTCATGACCCACGTCGTCACCGAAGCCTGCATCAAATGCAAATACACGGACTGTGTGGACGTGTGCCCGGTGGACTGCTTCCGCGAAGGCCCCAACTTCCTGGTCATCGATCCCGACGAGTGCATTGACTGCGCCGTGTGCATCCCCGAGTGCCCCGTCAACGCCATCCTCCCGGAAGAAGATGTGCCGGGCAACCAGCAGAAGTTCATCCAGATCAACGCCGACCTGGCCAAGAACTGGCCCAGCATCACCAAGCGCAAAGAAGCCTTGCCTGAAGCCGACGAGTGGAAAGACAAGACGGACAAGCTGGATCAACTGATCCGCTGAACGGCGCATGAGCATGCCGTCGATGGTGGACACCGATGCCGTGGTCATCGGGGCCGGACCGGTGGGCCTGTTTCAGGTCTTCCAGTTGGGCTTGTTGGGCCTGAAGGCTCACCTCATTGACGTGCTGCCCGCAGTCGGCGGCCAGTGCGTGGCGCTGTACCCCGACAAACCCATTTACGACGTTCCCGGCGTGCCGCTGTGCACTGGCCGGGAATTGGCGCAACTGTTGCTGGCGCAGGCGCGGCCCTTTTTGCCCCTGGACCCGGTTTCCGGCGGGTGCGACCAGATTCACCTGGGGCAGTTGGTCAGCCAGATTGAGGCCGAAGCCGATGGCCGCTTCGTGGTGGAAACCGACCGGGGTTTGCGTCTACGCGCCCGTGCGGTGTTCGTCGCCGCTGGCGCCGGGGCTTTTGTGCCGCGCACGCTCAACCTGCCTGCGCTGGACGGCGCTGTGAATGTTCATTACCACCTGGACGACGCCACGGTCGCTTCGCTCAGCGGGCAACACGTGGTGATTTCAGGCGGGGGTGACGAGGCGCTGGGCGCCGTGCTGGCTTTGGCGGCCCTGCCTGCCGATCGTCGCCCTCACGCAGTGACCCTGCTGCACCGACGAGACCAGTTCCAGGCCGAGCAGGAACTGGATGCACAGGTGCGCAGCCTGCTGGCGAGCCAGCAAGTAAGCCTGGTGGTGGGCATGCCCACCGATGCGGTCGTGCAAGACGGACGGGTGACGGCGCTGAGCGTGCTGGGCCCAGACAGCGTGGCGCGCGACGTGCCCCTGGACCACCTGCTGGTGCGCCAGGGCATGAGCCCCAAGCTGGGGCCGCTCAGCCAATGGGGCTTGAGTCTGGAACGCAAACAGGTGAGCGTGTCTGCCGCCACGTTCGAGAGCAGCACGCCGGGCATTTACGCCGTGGGCGACATCAACACCTACCCAGGTAAAAAGCGCCTGCTGCTGTGTGGGTTCCACGAAGCCACGCTGGCCGCTCATGCGGCGGCAGCCGCCTTGAACCCTGAGGCACCGCAGCACCTGCTCTACACCACCACGAGCCCCCTGCTCCACCAGCGCCTGGGTGTCCATCAGGGGCATTGACTCAGCTTATTTGCACGCTGCCCGACTGGGCATAGAATGCGGCCTTCGCTAGGGG
>JAGNPA010000247.1 GCA_017989885.1 Aquabacterium sp. | reverse complement strand
GGCGGCAAGTCGAACACCGGCGAAGGTGGTGAGGACGAGAACCGTTATCGCAACGAGCTCAAGGGCATCAAGATCGTCAAGGGCACCAAGGTGTCGGACGTGATCGGCGCCTCGCGCATCGAAGCCGACTACGAGATGCAGGATGGCGACAGCCTGCGCTCGAAGATCAAGCAGGTGGCTTCGGGTCGCTTCGGTGTGACCACCGAGTACCTGGTGTCTGCCGACCAGATCCAGATCAAGATGGCCCAGGGCGCCAAGCCCGGTGAAGGCGGCCAGCTGCCCGGCGGCAAGGTCTCCGAGTACATCGGCAAGCTGCGTCACTCCGTGCCGGGCGTGGGCCTGATTTCGCCCCCGCCTCACCACGACATCTACTCGATCGAGGACCTGGCTCAGCTGATCCACGATCTGAAGAACGTCAACCCCAAGGCCGACGTGTCCGTCAAGCTGGTGTCCGAAGTGGGCGTCGGCACGGTGGCGACCGGTGTGGCCAAGGCCAAGGCCGACCACATCGTGATCGCCGGTCACGACGGTGGCACGGGTGCTTCGCCCTGGTCGTCCATCAAGCACTGCGGCACGCCGTGGGAGCTGGGCCTGGCTGAAACGCAGCAGACCCTGGTGCTGAACCGCCTGCGCGGCCGTGTGCGTGTGCAGACCGACGGTCAGATCAAGACCGGCCGTGACGTGGTCATCGGCGGCCTGCTGGGCGCCGACGAGTTCGGCTTCGCGACCGCGCCGCTGGTCGTCGAAGGCTGCATCATGATGCGCAAGTGCCACCTGAACACCTGCCCGGTGGGCGTGGCCACGCAAGACCCGGTCCTGCGTCAGAAGTTCTCCGGCAAGCCCGAGCACGTCGTGAACTACTTCTTCTTCGTCGCCGAAGAAGCGCGTCAGATCATGGCCCAGTTGGGCATCCGCAAGTTCGACGAGCTGATCGGTCGCGCCGACCTGCTCGACACCCGCAAGGGCATCGAACACTGGAAGGCCCAGGGTCTGGACTTCAGCCGCGTGTTCGCGCTGCCCCCGGTGCCCGCCGATGTGCCGCGTCTGCACGTGTCAACGCAAGACCACGGCCTGGACAAGGCCCTGGACATGCGCCTGATCGAGAAGGCCAAGCCTGCCATCGAGCGTGGCGAAGCCGTCAAGTTCATGGAAGTGGCCAAGAACGTCAACCGCACCGTCGGTGCCATGCTGTCGGGCGAGCTGATCAAGCACCACCCCGATGGTCTGCCTGACGACACGGTGTTCATCCAGATGGAAGGCACGGGCGGCCAGTCCTTCGGCGCCTTCCTGGCCAAGGGCATCACGCTGTACCTGATCGGTGAAGCCAACGACTACACCGGCAAGGGTCTGTCGGGTGGCCGCGTGATCGTGCGTCCGAGCATCGAGTTCCGTGGCAACGCCACCGAGAACATCATCGTGGGCAACACCGTCCTGTACGGTGCCACCAGCGGTGAGGCTTTCTTCCGCGGCGTGGGTGGCGAGCGCTTTGGCGTGCGTCTGTCCGGTGCCACGGCCGTGGTCGAAGGCACGGGTGACCACGGTTGCGAGTACATGACCGGCGGCACGGTGGTGGTGTTGGGCAAGACCGGCCGTAACTTCGCAGCCGGCATGTCCGGCGGTGTGGCTTACGTCTATGACGAAGACGGTCAGTTCGCCTCCCGCGTCAACACCGCCCAGGTTTCGCTGGACAAGGTGCTGACCGCTGCCGAGCAATCGGAAGCCGGCATCCCGATGCACCAGGGTGTGGCCGACGAGGTCGCGCTCAAGAAGCTCATCGAAGACCATCACCGCTGGACGGGCTCGCTGCGTGCCCGCGAGATCCTGGACAACTGGGCTGCTTCGCGCGCCAAGTTCGTCAAGGTCTTCCCGACCGAGTACCGCCGCGCCCTGACCGAAAAGGGTGCCCAGCAAGAAACAACGGCCGCCGTCGCGAAGGCCAAGTCCGCCAAGGCCAAGGCCTGAAGCGCACGATCAGGAGTTTGAAATGGGAAAAGTCACTGGCTTTCTGGAATTCGAGCGTCTGGAAGAGGGCTACGAGCCCGTCGAGAAGCGCGTGAAGAACTACAAGGAGTTCGTCATTGGTCTGAAGCCTGAAGAGGCCAAGATCCAGGGCGCACGCTGCATGGACTGCGGCACCCCGTTCTGCAACAACGGCTGCCCGGTCAACAACATCATCCCGGACTTCAACGACCTGGTGTACCAGGGCGACTGGAAGAACGCGATCGAGGTGCTGCACTCGACCAACAACTTCCCCGACTTCACCGGTCGGGTCTGCCCAGCGCCTTGCGAAGCCGCGTGCGTGTTGAACATCAACAACGACGCCGTGGGCATCAAGTCGATCGAGCACGCGATCATCGACCGCGCCTGGGCCGAAGGTTGGGTCAAGCCACAGCCCGCTGCCGTCAAGACGGGCAAGAAGGTCGCCATCGTGGGCTCCGGCCCTGCCGGCATGGCTGCGGCCCAGCAGCTGGCCCGCGTCGGCCACGCTGTGACCGTGTTCGAGAAGAACGACACCATCGGTGGCCTGCTGCGTTTCGGCATCCCCGACTTCAAGTTCGACAAGTCGCACATCGACCGTCGCGTCAAGCAGATGGAAGCCGAAGGCGTGGTCTTCAAGACCAACACCCTCATCGGCGAGATGCCCAAGGGTTCCAAGGTCACCAACTGGGCCAAGGACACCGTCAGCCCCGAGCAACTGAACCAGGATTTCGATGCCGTGATCCTGGCAGGTGGTTCCGAGCAGTCGCGTGACCTGCCGGTGCCGGGCCGTGATCTGGCCGGCATTCACTTCGCGATGGAGTTTCTGCCCCAGCAGAACCGCGTCAACGCGGGCGGCAAGGTCAAGGACCAGATCATGGCCACGGGCAAGAACGTGATCGTGATCGGCGGCGGCGACACCGGCTCCGACTGCGTGGGCACCTCCAACCGCCACGGCGCCAAGAGCGTGATCCAGTTCGAGGTGATGCCCCAGCCACCCGAGCAGGAGAACAAGGAGCTGACCTGGCCCTACTGGCCGATCAAGCTGCGCACCTCGTCGAGCCACGAAGAGGGCTGCGACCGTGAGTTCGCCATCGCCACGAAGGAATTCATCGGCGAAGGCGGCAAGGTCACCGCGGTCAAGACCGTGCGCGTTGAGTTCAAGAACGGCAAGTTCGAAGAAGTTGCCGGTTCCGAGCAGATCCTCAAGGCCGACCTCGTGCTGCTGGCCATGGGCTTCGTGAACCCGGTGGACACGCTGCTGAGTGGTTTTGGCGTCGAGAAGGATGCCCGTGGCAACGCCAAGGCCTCGACCGACGTCGGTGGCTACCAGACCAGCGCCGCCAAGGTCTTCGCCGCCGGTGACGTGCGCCGTGGCCAGTCGCTGGTGGTGTGGGCGATCCGCGAAGGCCGTCAGGCTGCCCGCGAGGTCGACGCCTTCCTGATGGGGGCGACCACGCTGCCGCGTTGACCCCACAACGCATTGCGCCTTTCGCGAGGCGAGCGCATTCGGGGTCCGTAGATCCCCTATGATCGCCGGGCCAGTGAGATTCACTGGCCCTTTTTTTCATGCCCATGTCACAAGCTGAAACCACGTCTTCCCCGTCTGTTGCTGCTGCGGCCCCTGAGCCGCTGGTGGCGTTGCGCGCGGTCACTTGTGGTTATGGTGACCGGGTGATCCTGTCGGACCTCAACCTGGTGGTGCCACGCGGGCAGGTGGTGGCGCTGATGGGGACCTCGGGTGGCGGGAAAACCACAGTGCTGCGCCTGATCGGTCGGCAATTGACCCCCATGTCCGGTCAGGTGCTGGTGGGCGGGCAGGACATGGCGCAACTGGACGCGGCCGGGTTGATGGCGGCCCGTCGACGCATGGGCATGCTGTTCCAGTTTGGCGCACTGTTCACCGACTTGTCGGTGTTCGAGAATGTTGCGTTCCCGCTGCGCGAACACACCAAGCTGCCCGAGTCCATCCTGCGCGAC
>JAGNPA010000246.1 GCA_017989885.1 Aquabacterium sp. | reverse complement strand
GACGACCTGTGGCGCGGCGAGACCTCGCAAGCCACCATGAGCATGGCGGTCAAGACACAGCGCTATGAGCGCAGCATGACCCTGGAGTCCTGGTCCAGCGGCAAGAAGGCTTCGCTGGTCGTGATCCGCGAGCCGGTGAAGGACCGGGGCGTGGCCACGCTCAAGGTGGACGACAACATCTGGAACTACCTGCCCAAGATCAACCGCGTCACCAAGGTGCCCTCCAGCATGATGTCGGGCTCGTGGATGGGCAGCCATTTCACCAACGACGATCTGGTCAAGGACAGCACCTTCGCAGACGACTACAGCTCGACCATCACCTTCGATGGTGTACGCGACGGCCAGAAAATTTATGAGATCACCTCAGTGGCCAAACTCGATGCCGCGGTCGTCTGGGGCAAGGTGGTGAACGTGGTCGATCAGAAAACCCTGGCCCCCACGGTGGCGCGCTACTACGACGAAGAGGACAAGCTGATCCGCACCCTGCGCTTCGACGAGGTCAAACAGATTGGTGAGCGCTTCGTGCCCATGCGCATGCGTCTGCAACCCGAAGACAAGCCGGACGAATCCACCGTCATCACTTACGAAGACATCCGCTTTGGTGTCCCGATCGAAGACAGCTTCTTTTCGCTGCAAAGCCTGCAGCGCAAGCGCTGATCATGAGCACATCAACATCAGGGGACTCGACCCGAACGACGGGCGGCAGCCGCCTGCCCACCCTGATTTTCATGGCCTGGCGCAACATCTGGCGCAACCCGGCGCGTAGCGGCCTCACCGTGGCGGCGCTGGCGGGTAGCCTGGTGCTGCTGCTGCTCTACCTCGGGCTGGTAGCCGGCATGACGCGCCAGATGGTCGATCACGCCACCGACCTGGCGCTGGGCCACATGCAGCTGCACCGCCAGGCCTTCGTGGACGACCAGGACCTGTACGCCACCCTGCCCTGGAACACCTTGAAGGAGCTGGAAACGGCCTTTCCCGACCTATCCATGGCGCCGCGCCTCTACGCTTCCGCCCTGGCCAGCGCGGGCGACGCCTCCAACGGTGTGCTGATCAAGGCGGTCGACCCCCAGCGTGAGCCGCGGGTGACACGCCTGCTGGAAGAAGTGCGCGAAGGCACGTCCGATCTCGGTCCCGCGCCACCGACCGACGCCGGCCTGCCGCGTCACCATGTGCTGATCGGCGCGCAGTTGGCCAGGAACATGAACATCACCCCCGGTGCCGAACTCATTCTGGTGACGCAGGCGGCCGATGCCAGTATCGGCAACGCCCTGTACCAGGTGGCGGGGGTGCTCAAACCCATCGATCCGGCGTTCGACCGCCAGGGCGTGTTGATGTCCATCGCCGCCTTTCAGTCGCTGATGGTGATGGACCAGGGCTTTCACGAGCTCTCGTTCAAGCTCAAGGATGTGTCGCAGCTCGACGCGGTGCAAGCCGCGGTGGCGGCCAAAGTCCAGGCGCTCACCGCCGCGCAGCCGCTGGACAAGCTCGGTGGCCCGCCCTTGCTGCGCAACTGGCGCCAGATTGCCCCTGCCCTGGCCGACATGATCAGCATGTACGACGGCGTGGTCTGGGTCATCGGTCTGATCGTGGTCGCGCTGGCCGCGCTCGGCATGGTCAACACCATGATCATGGCCATCCACGAGCGCACGCGCGAGTTCGGCGTGCTGCGCGCCATCGGCATGGACAAGCGCTGGCTGCTGGTGATGGTGCTGATCGAGTCGCTGTTGCTCGCCCTCATCTCGGCGGTGCTGGGCGTGGTGGCGGCGCTGGTGCTGATCAAGGGCCTGCTCAAGGACGGCATCGACCTCAGCGCCAGCATGCCGGACGGCTTTGACATGGTGGGCATCGTGATCGACCCGGTCATGCCCATGCAACTGGAGCCGATGCACGTGATCTACGCCGCCCTGCTGGTGATCGCCATCACCATGATCGCCGCGCTGTTGCCGTCCTGGCGCGTGATGCGCGTCAAGCCAGCGGAGTCCATGCGATGAGCACCCGCAGCGTGCACACCACCGCGCCGGGCAAAGCCCGCCTGCCCCTTGCCACCATGCTGATGCTGGCCTGGCGCAACCTCTGGCGGCACCGTCGCCGCACCGTAGTCACCCTGGTCAGCATCGCCTTCGGCTTTGGCCTGGCGGTGGTGATGATCGGCTTCACCGACGGCGGCCACAACAACATGATCCGCAACGCCATCAAGCTGGGCGAAGGCCACATCACGGTGCAGCCGCGCGGCTACCTCGAAAACCCCGCCAACCACCGCTACCTGGCCGATGGCAAGGCGCTGGCGAGTCAGATCCAGGCGCTGGGCGTGCCCGGCAGCGTGGAGCCGCGCATTTCGCTGCAGGTGCTCGCGAGCACACCCGCCAACTCGGTGGGCGCCGGCCTGGAAGGTCTGGCCAGTGTGGATGACGCGCGCGCGAAGATGCTGCAGCCCCGGCTGATCGATGGCAGCTGGTTCGAGCCCGGCGACGAGCGCGGCATCGTCATTGGCGACGGCATGGCGCGCAAGCTCAAGGCCAGGGTCGGAGCCAAGGTGGTGTTGATGGCGGGCACGCAAGGCGGTGACTCTCAGGCCCAGCTGGGCCGGGTGCGTGGCATCTTCGATTCCAGGGTCGACGAGCTGGACGACTTTCTGGTGCTGGCCGACATTGGTCTGGCACGCCTGTTCCTGCAGGGCGAAGGCGCTGACGCCAGTCTGGCCCCGGTGACCCGCTTCGCCATCTTCCTGGACGACCCTGACGCCCTCGCCGTCTGGGCACAGAAGCTCAAGACCGGCCTGAACAGCGACACCGTGGTGGCGCTGGACTGGCGCGAGATGATGCCGCAGCTGGTGCAGTTCCTCTTCATCGACGCCGCTGGCAGCTACATCTTCTTGCTGCTGATCCTGGTCCTGGTCGTGTTCGGTATCGTCAACACCGTGCTCATGAGCGTGCTGGAACGCACGCGCGAATTCGGCCTGCTGCGCGCGCTGGGCCTGGGTCGGCGCCACCTGTTGTTGCTGGTGTTTCTTGAGTCGCTGCTGCTGGGCTTGCTGGCGGTGGCGGTGGGCTGGCTGCTGGGCGGCGGCGCCCACCTCTGGTTCGCGTATCAAGGCGTGAACATCGGTGCGCTGATGGGTGACAACACCCAGATGATGGGCACCTTCATGGACCCGATCGTCTACAGCGAGCTGTCCTGGGAGCGCGTGCAGCAGCTCACCCTGCTCATCTTCATCGCCACCCTCGCCAGCGGCATCTACCCCGCCATCAAGGCCGCCCGCGTCACCCCTGTGCAAGCGCTGCGCACCTGAAGCACCGAACCGGAGAACACCGCATGCAATTGCTGCAAGTGCAAGGCATAGGAAAACGCTACCGCCAGGGCGAGCTCGAAGTGCGCGCCCTGGCCGATGTCGAGCTCACCGTGACGGAAGGTGAGTTCGCCGCCCTGGTCGGGCCTTCGGGGTCAGGCAAGACCACGCTGCTCAACATCATCGGCGGGCTAGACGCCCCCAGCGAAGGCAAGGTGCTGGTCAACGGCAAGGAGATCACCGCCATGCCCGAAGCCGTGCTGTCCAGCTTTCGCCTGTTTGAGCTGGGCTTCATCTTCCAGGCCTACAACCTGGTGGCGGTGCTCACCGCGCTGGAAAACGTGGAGCTGGTGATGGTGCTGCAAGGCCGCCCTGAAAGGGAGCGCCGCGAGCGCGCGCGCCACTACCTTGAACTGGTCGGCCTGGGCAAGGTCATGGACCGCCGACCCTCGGCCTTGAGTGGTGGCCAGCAACAGCGCGTGGCCGTGGCCCGCGCACTGGCCGCCGGCCCGCGCCTGGTGCTGGCCGACGAACCCACGGCCAACCTCGATTCCGAGAACGCCACCGCACTGCTCGACATCATGTACAAGCTGTCGAAGGAGGAAAAAACCACCTTCCTCTTCTCCACCCACGACGCGCGCGTGATGGAGCGCGCCCAGCGCATCATCACGCTGCGCGACGG